>JBILFE010000422.1:0-4164 GCA_044351705.1 Luteolibacter sp.
AGTTCCCTCCGCCAGCAGCTTCTCGCCGGGCAAACCACGCCCGCCGCCATACTCACCCACCTGAGCGGGCAGATTGCCGCCCGCGATGGCCGCACCGGCGCCTATCTGTCGCATGACCTCGAGGTGGCCTTGGCGGAGGCCGCGCGGGCCGATCTGGCGCTGCCCCTCGGCGGCATCCCCATCGCCATCAAGGACAACCTCAATGCCTTGGGCCAGCCGTGCACCTGTGGCTCCAAGTTTCTAGCAGAAAACTACCGCGCGCCTTATGATGCCACGGTCATCCGCAAGTTGCGTGATGCCGGGGCCATCCTCTATGGGCGCACCAACCTCGATGAATTTGCGATGGGCTCCTCAACGGAAAACTCCGCCTTGCAGACCACCCGCAACCCGCACGACCCGCAACGCATCCCGGGCGGGTCATCGGGCGGGTCGGCCGCGGCCGTCGCGGATGGCACCGCCATTGTCGCGCTCGGATCGGATACCGGCGGATCGATCCGCCAACCCGCGGCGCATTGCGGCGTGGTTGGCTTGAAGCCGTCGTACGGACGTGTTTCACGCTACGGTCTGGTGGCCTTCGCTTCCTCGTTAGACCAGATCGGCCCGCTCACCCGCTGCGTGGAAGATGCCGCGCGCATCCTGCAAGTCATCGCCGGCCCCGATCCGCTGGATTCCACTTGCCTGGATGTGCCGGTGCCCGACTATCTCAGCGGACTCGAGGCCGGGGTGAAGGGTCTCAAACTCGGCCTGCCAAAAGAATATTTCGGTGCCGGGATCGACCCCGGCGTGCGCCGCCAAGTGGAAGCGGCGGCTAACGCGCTCGCCGCCCAAGGTGCCGAGTTGGTGGAAATCTCCCTGCCTCACACCGAATACGCGGTGGCCACTTACTATGTCCTGGCCCCGGCCGAGGCGTCATCGAATCTCTCGCGCTTCGATGGCATCCGCTATGGCCACCGTGCCGCCAACCCAAGCGATATCCTCGACCTTTACAAGCGCTCGCGGGAAGAAGGGTTTGGCCCGGAAGTGAAACGCCGCATCATCCTCGGCACCTATGTGCTCTCCTCCGGCTATTATGACGCCTACTACAGCCGGGCCCAGAAAGTCCGCACCTTGATCCGCCGCGATTTCGAAAACGCCTTTGCCCGCGTCGACGCCATCCTCTCTCCGGTCACCCCCACCCCGGCTCGCAAACTCGGCGGCTCCTCGGTCGACCCGCTCCAGGAGTATCTATCAGATATCTACACCCTGGCACCCAATCTCGCTGGCATTTGTGCGATTTCGGTGCCCTGTGGCGTCACCGCCTTCGATGGCGCCCCGGCGCTCCCCGTCGGGTTGCAGATTCTCGGCCCGCACTTGGGTGAAGCCACCTTGTTGCGCATCGCGCGCGCTGCGGAAAGCGCCCATTGCTGAGATTATACCAAAAGATAACTTACGGCGGCAGGATTATTCGGACAAATTCCCTATCGAGGTTGGAGCCGCTCTGCGGTTCCGCCAGTTTCGCAGGGACCTAACCATTAACGTTGCCACAGCCATGATTAATCTAACATTATTTGAGTGTCCGGCTCTTGGGTCAGATGGCTCGGCCATCTTCAGCGACCGTGTGTGGGCGGTATTGGGCGGCGCGCTGGGTCTGACAAGCCGCCAAGTCCAGATCCTCCGCGAAGTGTTTGATGACTCCACGGAATCGATGATAGCAGCCAATTTTGGCGTTTCCATTCGCACGGTGCGCAGCCACCTCGCTCGCATTTATGACAAGCTTGGCGCAGAGGACCGGGTGTCGCTCGCGTTGCGCGTTGCCACCGAGTTCGTCCGGCTCTTCGGTGATCCCACGCGCGAGACGACCATCGCGGTGCCGGCTCCAGGCACGGATCGCCTCGCACGGTGGCGCCCATCCCGCCCGGCTACGCCGGGTTTGCTCCTGAGGCAAAGGAGAATCCCCCTTGATGACGGGGAATGGCAGCCATGAACTGTTCTGAAGATCTGTCTGGTACTTCTGAGCCATTGTGCTTGATTTGTGGCCACGGAACCGTCCGCTCGTGGATGGTCCGGAAATGCCACCTCCAATCACGCGCATGAAACCACTCACTCCGCTTGTCCTGCTCGCACTCGCCTGCCTTGTGCCCTCTTGCGGTAAACGCATTACACCCAAGCCGGATGCCAAACCGGCCACCACGGTGACGGGTCCGGGCTATTGCCTGCCGGCCTCCAGCTTATGGCCGGAGGAAGAGTACACCCAATGGATGACCCGCGCCGAGTTGCAGTATTTCCAAGAGAAAATTTCCGCCGACCAGTATTTCGCCCATGTCGAAGGCCGCAACAACGGCGGCCTGAACGAATACCGGGCTGTTAGAAAAGCGCTGCCCGCCGATCAACATGCCAAAGGCGCCGTGTATTGGGGCATATCCGACAAGGAGCTTTTTGACAACGAGCTGCGCCTGCTGCGTACCGGATTTGTCCGCAAGAGCATGCAGGTGTTTGTCGATGCCTCCGGCAACGCCATGCATCAATGTGTCTGGCTCAAGCCGATTGGCACGACCACCGAGCTGGCCGACCACCCGCCAGTCACGCCTGCCACGCCGCCGGGCCTGCCGGATCTGGATTCACCCGATCCCGAGCCCGCAACCGACCCATCCACATCCCCGCCGCCGTCACCGCCGCCACCGCCGACAGCCGACACGCCGGTGGAAGAAAAACCACCCGTTGCCGTCGTGGTGTCTCCGCCCAAACCCCCAAGCGCCATCGAGGACGAGCCCCCGAATCCGAAAAAATTCACGACCTACACGGTGGTCTCGGGCGACGTTTTGGAAAAAATCGCCAAGCGCCATCACACCACTGCCGAAGCCATCATGGCCGCCAACAACCTCGCCAACGACAACCTCAGCATCGGCCAAAAACTCAAGATCCCCAAGAAGTGAGCCGCTGCCACCAACACCTGATTCGCAATCATCAGCGCACCCTCAGGCAAATGCCCCCTGTCCTGGCAGTCCCCAATGCCTTAGCTAGTGTAGTCCGTCCTACAGAGCGCATTTTAAGTCGTTCGATTTCCGATTGATGATTGTTGATTTTTGAATGCTGATCGGATGTTAGAGGCGCAGTTTCGACACTTCAACAATCAAAATTTAACAATCGGCAATCATCACTCAAAGGAGCTTCCTAATAGGTGGCATACTGCTTGGCGGGAGACGGACAACAACGGATCGTCAAGTGGCGTGCCAACATTTAGGTATAATTAACGCTATCCTGTTATTGTAACTTCTTTGCCATGAGTTGAGTAGACTACCGGATTACCATCGTCATTGAAGTGCAAAAATTGCATTTCGGTCATGCTTTTCTCATCTTGAATTCTCAAGTCATTCAAGAAATTGAACTGTTCTGCTGGCTTTAATTTGGAATCAACGATTTTAAAAATCAATACTCTTGGATATGAGTCTGCGCCTTCACGAGCTCCGTCAAATACAATGATCCACGAATTTCTTTTGTTAGTTATAGCGGAGAAATCTCCATTTCGACCAAGCCTGACTTCACCTAGAACTTGTCCATTAAGCGAAACGCGATGCATGTTATCGGTTCCCCTAATTTTTGACATTTTTACTTTTTCATTCGCATTGAAGGCGCAGGAAGAAATCCACAAACAGCCACACGTAATTATCAGCAATTTGGTGATCGCTGTCCGAAAACTGTTTTGGTGGAACTGTCGTTCTATCATAACGCAGCCAGCCTACACCCTTCTGGTCACCGGGTGTCAAGCCAAATCAGCGCGATTTTGGTGCTGAATAGTAACTAGTCACAAAGACAATATCATCGCCGCATCCATTTTCATTTTTCCGATTCGGACCGCACGACCACACTTTGATAGTATCTGATCCTATCAAGAATATATATGGAGTACCGCAACTATCAACCGCACATTTGGATATTTTCCACCTTCCGGGCATTAGCACATCTGAGGAGTTTGTTATTGTTTCATAGAGTGAAGCCGGTCTTTGCTCAGGATGGTCAAGCACCCACCCTAAAAGTTCTTGAGTTGCGAATTTCACCTCATAGTGCGCAACATCCAAATCCGTGGCTATAAAAGATAAATAGAAACCACGGATTTCACGGATTTCACGGATAATGAATGAGTTATGAATATCATGGCATCCACCATTTGGGTGAGCCTGAGACTTG
>JBILFE010000381.1:0-4467 GCA_044351705.1 Luteolibacter sp.
TCAGTTCCTCAGTGGTTTCTTTGCCGCGATTTACCCCAATATCAGGGAATTGAACTTGCTCGCCCCCGTGGCCATTGTCAGGTCGAATGCTGAGTTCTGACCCTAAACCCCCGCGTTCTGATGAATCTATCTGCTTCTTCCGTTTAGGATTTAATGCTTGAAATTTAGTGCTTTTCCCATCCCCCCGCGTCACGCGCCGAGCATGGCATGCAGGCCGGCTTCATCAATCATTGGAACATTGAGTTTCTCAGCGCTAGTCCTCTTCGAACCGCCACCCTCGCCGCAGACCAGATAGTGGGTCTTGGCGGATATCGCACTGCTGACCTTGCCGCCCTTGCTCTCGATGAGGGCCTTCATCGCATCGCGCTCGATGCTGAGGGTGCCAGTGATGACAAAGGTTTTGCCGGCGAGCGGCAATTTTGTTAGGTCGGCCGCCGCAGGAACAGGCAGGTAATTGTCGGACACGGGATGGATGCCTAACTCACTCAGGCGGGCCACCACATGCCGGCCGGCAGCGGACTGGAAGAAGTCGATGATGGTTTCAGCGACGACGGGGCCGACATCACCGGTGATCGCATGTTTGGCTAGAAAATCATTTTTCTTTTTGGCATCGGCGCGGGTGTCGCGGTGGAGTTCGGCAAGAATGGGGGAGCCTGCCAATTCAGTTAGATCGTGATGCAGGCGGGCGAGTTCCTTGGCGGCGGACTCACCGAGTTGGCGGATGCCCATGGCGTAGAGCCAGCGGTGGAGGGGTTTGGATTTGGCGGACTGCAGGGCGGCGAGGATTTTGGCGGCGTTTTTCTCCCCGAAGCGGCGGGGTTCCGCGGCGCTGCCGAGATTGAGGGCTGCCAGCGTCGATTCGGATAGATTGAACAACTCCAGCGGGGTGGCGCAATGGCCATGGCGGACCAAGGCCTCCGCGACGGTTTCGCCAAGGCCTTCGAGGTCGAGGGCTTTGCGCGACGCGAAATGGGTGATGCGGGTGACGGCCTGGGCGGGGCACTCGAAGTTGGTGCAGCGCCAGGCAACGAAGCCCGCTTCTTGTAAGATGGCACCACCGCATGACGGGCATTTGCCGCCGACGTGGTCGAACAACGAGAAGGGCTTGGCACCGGGGACCGGTTGGGTGACCTTGACGATGGCCGGAATGATCTCACCGGCCTTTTCCACCAACACGGTGGCGCCGATGTGGATTTGTTTGCGGTCGATCTCGTCCTGGTTGTGCAGCGTGGCGCGGGCGACGGTGGAGCCGGAGATGAGGACCGGGGTGAGCTCCGCCACGGGTGTTAGAACGCCGGTGCGGCCGACCTGGATGGTGATGGCGTTGAGGGTGGTCTCCTGTTGTTCGGGGAGGAATTTGTAGGCGGCGGCCCAGCGCGGGGCGCGCGAGGTGTAACCGAGGAGCTCGCGTTCGGCCCGGTCCAACACTTTGACCACCGCCCCGTCGGTGCCATAGTCGAAGCCGTGGCGTTCGCGGTCGATGGCGGCCACCGCATCCAACATTTCCTCAAGGTTGCGGGCGGTGAGGATCGGTTGGTTGCGCGGGATGTGGAGTTGGTCTAGCAGATAATGAAACTCGTGTTCGGTGGCGAGCGGCTGGCCGTCGTAGGCACCAAGGCCGTGGGCGAGGAACGCGAGCGGGCGCTGGGCGACGATTTTCGGGTCGAGTTGTTTGAGGGTGCCGGCGGCGGCATTGCGCGGGTTGGCGAAGGTGGGCAGGCCGGCCTCGTCGCGCTCGGCGTTCATGGCGGCGAAGGCGGCGTTGGGCATGAAGATTTCGCCGCGGATTTCGAGCAGGGCCGGGATGTCAATGGCGCGGAGGGCGGAAGACTGCGGCAGGGATGCCGCAGTTACGGATGGCGCGCGGAATTGCTGCGGGATGCTGCGGATGGTGCGCACGTTGTGGCTGACGTCGTCGCCGGTTTGGCCATCGCCGCGGGTGGCGGCGTGGACGAGGCGGCCATTCTCGTAACGCAATGAGACGGCGACGCCATCGATCTTGGGTTCGACGGTGACGGTGATGTCGTCGCGGCCGAGGAGTTTGCGCAGGCGTTGATAGAACTCGATGAGTTCCTGCTCGGGGCGGGCGGCGCCGGATTTGGCCAGGGCATCCGGGCCTAGCTCGAACACATCGTCGATGCTGAGCATCGGCACGGCGTGGCGGATTTGTTGGAAGCCGTCGATGGGCGCGCCGCCGACCCGCAGGGTGGGGGAGTCCGGGTCGCGGAGTTCGGGGTGAAGTTTTTCCAACTCCTCGAGTTCGCGGTAGAGTTGGTCGTATTCGGCATCCGCGATTTCCGGGTTGGCCTGGGTGTAATAAAGCTGGTTATGGCGCGCGAGTTCCGCGCGCAATTCCCGGATGCGGGAGGCGGGGGATCTGGCTTGCGCCAACGAGAACAGATCGGGCTCGGACATGGGGGAAGAAGACACAAGACTTTGAGACACAAGACGCAAGAGAAGAAGACTAAAAGATCCAAGGGAAAAAAAAGACGATACGCTCTTGTCTTGCGTCTTGCGTCTTGCGTCTTGCAGTCTTGCGTCTTTCTATGGCTTGATTTCGATCATGGAGCGTTTGCGGCGGGACTCGATCCAGCGTTCATATTGGGCATGGGTTTTTTTGCGGCTGACGCGTTCCTCGATCATTTCACGCACTTTGCCGTCGAGGGGTGGGCACGGGCCGTACTCGATTTGGGTGGGGATGACGATGGTGAAACCCGATGCATCTTGGATCGGGCCGACGAGTTGGCCGGTTTTGGACTCGAAAATGACGGCAGCGAATTCGGGGGCCAGATCCGGGCGCGGGACGTTTTTCTGCACGCCGCCCTGGGCGGCAAACGCATCGCGTGAGTGGATTTTGGCGAGTTCGCCGAAATCCTTGCCTTGATTCACTTGCTTGGCCAGATCTTCAATGAGGGCGAGCTGGGATTCAGGGGCGGACAACGGGTTTTGCGGATCCGCCCGCGGAATAAAGATTTTTTGGAAGGAAATGCGGTCCTTGGTGGTGTCGCGCAGGGTCATTTTGGTGGCCTCGTATTCATTTTGGATTTCGTTAGGCAGGGGTGGCGGGGCATCGGAGAATTGGTTGGCGCGCATGGCCTGGACAATCATTTTTTCTTTGGTGATTTTGCGGTAGCCGTCCATGGTGAGGCGGCTGCGCTTGAGTTCCTGCTGGAATTTGACGGTGTCGCCGTTGAAAAGTTCGCGGATCTGGCGTTTGACCTCATCCTCGATGAGGTTGTTCTTGATGCTGGCACCGAGTTGTTTGAACTCATCGAGAATGATTTGGCGGTCAATGAGCTCCTGCACCACCCCATCCCGGGCAATCTTGAATTGGCGCTCGAATTCCGCGCCGCGGCGCGGAAATTGCGACACCAGTTGGGCGTAGATGGGGGCCAACATGAAGGATACCTCATTTTTGGTGATGACGCGGCCATTGACTTTGGCGGCGATGCCATTGACCTCGATGGGCCCCGTGGGCAGCGTGGGGCGGGGCATGGGCGGGGGCGCGGGGGCCTGCTGCGCCCGCAGCGTGCTGGCGGGCAGGGTGATGGCGACAAGCCCCACAGTGAAGGCGAATGAAAATCTCATAGGTGAGGCAGCGGCGGTTAGAAGTTTTTGAGTAGGCTGATTGCTTCAGGGAGTTTCCCCGTGCTTGTGGCAGATTGCAAGCGAGGAAACCGGCGCCCCTCCAATAAGATGTAATTGCCATTGCGGTGCAGCATGAGGCGCTGGCCTTGAATCTCCACCGAGGCAATCCCAATGGCCGCTGCCAGCGCCTTGATTTCAGCGATTTGCAGCAGCCGGACAACGGGTTCGGGAAGATGCCCGAAACGATCGCGCCAGGAGGCCTCAAGCGCGCGCACGGCGGGTACACTCGTCGCTTGCGCGAGCTCGCGGTATGTGGCAATGCGCAGCGGGGTGTCGGCGAGCCAGTTGGCTGGCATGTAGGCTGGCAGAAATGAGGCACAGGCGGCACGCCGCTCGTCCATTCCAAGCGAGATGCCCGAGGGCTGCTCCGCATTCAGAGGCGAGGCCGCTGAGGCCCAAACCGCCTCGCTGGCGACGATGAAATCCGCTTTGAAGGTGGGGCGGGCACTGGTGATGTCTTGCCGGTTCTTGAGACGTTCCACTGATTGGCGCAGGAGTTGGCAGTACAGGTCAAAGCCGATTTGGGCGATGTGGCCGGATTGCCTCGTGCCTAACAAATTTCCAGCGCCGCGGATTTCCAGGTCGCGCATGGCGATTTTGAATCCGGATCCGAGCGCGGTGTATTGTTTGATGGCGTGGATGCGTTTGCGGGCGTCACCGACGGTCATCATGTCCCGCGGCAACAACAGGATGGCGTAGGCCTGTTCGCCGGCGCGCCCGACGCGGCCACGAAGTTGATAGAGATCGGCCAGGCCGAAGCGGTCGGCGCGGTCGATGAGGATGGTGTTGGCATTGGGGATGTCGATGCCGGTTTCGATG
>JBILFE010000382.1:0-4459 GCA_044351705.1 Luteolibacter sp.
CCAAGCCGTCGGAGAAATACCGCACCCGGCAGCGCAACAACGCGCCACGGCTCAATTTCCCCTGACGTTGTTTCTCCGCGGCGGCGGCTTCGCTGCCAATCGCCGCCCGCTTCTTTGCTCCGCCGCTACTCGCACCCGACCGCTCACGGCCGTCCTCAAACAACCAGCAACGGTACACTTCCGCAGCGCTCATCCCCTTGACCGTGGCCGGGATATCCCAGGCCGCCGCGCCGCGATCCGCATGCCCGACCACCCCGCACAAGCCGCTGCGTGCCGCCGTGCCGCCGCCCATCGCCTCCCCGTACCCGCACCATCGGTAATCCTTCGGGTCTTTCACCATGCCTGCGCGCAGCGGATTGAGGTCGATGTAGGCGGCCATCGTACGCAGCGCCTCGCCGTCCTCCACCAGCACGCTTTTAAAGCGTTCCATCCACAGCGTCCCGCGCCGGCTCCGGTGCTTGTTGTACCAGCGCGAGAACCTCTCCTTCAACTCCTTCACAAACACCGGCAGATTGCACATCCGCCGCAGATAGCCGGCGATGAGGGCCTCCGCCTCCTCCGGCATCCCGTGTTGCCGTAAGTCCGCCAACTCCGCCCGCAGCGCCGCGATGTATGCCCGCGAATACAGCAAGCGCAGGTGCTCCAGCAAGCGCGCCTCACCACCAGGGCCGACGAATTGCGCCACGAACGGGTCGTGGGCCGGCACTCGGGCGAGGATATGGAAATGGTTGTCCATCACCGCATAGGTGTGGATTTCCACCCCGGCGAAGCGGGCCAAGCGCCACATCAGGCGGCGCAGCGCTTCTTTTTCCGTGTCTCCGAGCAAGCGTTCGCCGCCCGCGGTGCGGCTCATGATGTGATAGCTAGCCCCCTCCTCCGCACTCACCACGATCCGTTGCCGCCGCCCTTTCCAGCCGCGTGCAAACACCCGTCCGAGGCAGGCACTCGTCGGCAACTCTATCCGTTCCAAGGGCGAGAGCACTCGTGGCTTGGCTTCCATCGTCGCATCCATCTCCTCCGCTTCAGGTGTTTTCATTCAGCAAGGGAACCGCATTTAATTGCCGCTGTCAACTATAGAATGAATGGCATTATGTTGGATATCCGCCTGCCGCCCTGACACCCGAGTCTGCGGAAATTGCGCATTGTCATTGCCTTCCCGGCGTAGTAGTCACGTTCTGAAAGGCTTGTCCAAGTGAATGGCATCAAAAAATAGTCCACCAATGAAAACTCCGCTCCTCCCCACGCGCTGCGTGCGCTGCCCGCTGAATCGCCGCAATTTCCTCCTCCGCGGCACCAGCGCCGCCGCCGGTGCCATCGGCCTGCTGGCCGCACCGCGCTGGCTCGGCGCCGCCGAACCCGCCGGCAAGACCCGATTGCGCATCGTCTATGCGCTGCATGCCGCGGAGCAACCGAGCCCGGACTGGCCTAACAAAGGATTCGATTTCAAGCCGGTGATGGAGCGGATCAACGCGACCCTAACGAGCCAATGCCCGGGCTTTGAGTTGCTCCCGACCTTGGCGACGGGTGAGGCGCAAGCGAAGCAAATCCTCGAACAGGACCGGGCCGCCGGAAACATCGACGGCTATCTCGTCTATCAAATGAATGCCTGGAACCAGGTGATCCAGACGCTGGCCACGTCGGGCAAGCCGGTCCTCTACGCCGATTTCCAGTTTGGTGGCAGTGGCGGGTTTCTCGTTTACAACGCCGCCTTGCTGCGCAGCCATGCGCCGAATGTTGGCTTCGTGGCGTCTTCCGACATCAATGACCTGGTCAAGGCTGTGCAATGCTTCCAAATCGTCAAACAGGGCGGCAGCGTCGCGGATTTCGTCGCTGCCACCGCCCGGGTTCGCTTGTTGGCCACCCCAAAAGCGGCTGATCTAACAAGCAAGCCGGACGCTCTCAAGTGCCTGTCGACGGCCGACTGCCTTGGCCGGCTCAAGGAAACCAAGCTGCTGGTGGTGCGCGACCAAAGCGCCGGTGCCGAGCCGTCCGTCGCCGGCATCAGCGTCGCGCGCATCCCCTTTGCCGCCTTGAATGACGCATGGGCGGGCGCCGACAAGGACGAATCCCGCGCAGTAGCCGACCGCTGGCAGCAAGGTGCCGCGAAAGTTGAGGGCGTGAGCCGTGCGACGCTGGAGGCGTCCGCGGCGATGTATCTTGGCATGAAAGCCCTGCTTAAAAAGCATGCCGCCAGCGGCATCACCGTCAACTGCCTCGGCGGTTTCTACGGCAATCACATCCACGCCTATCCCTGCCTCGGCTTCCACGAGTTGAACAACCAGGCATTGGTCGGCGGCTGTGAGGGCGATGTGCGCTCCGCCGCCACCATGCTCATCGGGGCCACCCTCACCCAGGGCCGCCCGGGCTACATCTCCGATCCGGTCATCGACACCGCCAAACGCCAAATCATCTATGCCCACTGCGTCGCATCTAACAAAGCGTTCGGGCCGCAGGGCGCAGCCAACCCGTTCCAGATCCTCACCCACTCCGAGGACCGTCAGGGCGCCTCGGTGCGCTCGCTGTTGCCGACCGGCTATCTAACGACCACTGCCGTGTTTGATCAAGGGCGCAAGCAGGTGCTGATGCACCGGGCCCATGCGGTGGCCAACGACCCGGACGACCGCGCCTGCCGTACCAAGCTGTGCGCAGAGCCGCTCGGTGACATCGAAAAGTTGTTCGCCGAGTGGGACGCCTGGGGCTGGCATCGTGTCACATTCTACGGTGATATCAAGGCACCCATCGAGGCCCTGGCCGACGCGCTGGGCTGGAAGGTGGTCGAGGAAGCATAGATCCCCGGTTGGCGCTGGCGCCTGGGTTGTAAGATGGGAAAAGGTGTCTGTTTTTTATCGAATTGAAACTTTACCGATGTTGGAAGTGTATAATGCGCTTGATCCCCCCATCACGCATGGAAAAAGCTTGGTTGATTCCGCTGTTTGTCGTGCTTGCGTTCGCCCGTGTCGCGGCCGAAGCCGAGGCGGTGGGAAGTGTCTTTGAAAGCGAGGTCACGCCGCCTGCGGTGGAGCCGATTGACAAGATGGTGGCCGCCAATCTGGAGAAACTGGGGATTGAACCGGTGCTGTGTTCCGATGCGGTGTTTGTGCGGCGGGCCTACCTCGATGTGATCGGCACGCTGCCGACCGCGCAGGAAGCCAGGGATTTCATCCAGGATTCCGACCTCCCCAACAAACGCCGGCTACTCATTGACCGCCTGCTGGCCCGCGATGAGTTCGCCGACTATTGGGCGATGCGCTGGGGCGATGTGTTGCGCATCAAGGCGGAGTTTCCCGTTAATCTCTGGCCCAACGCGGCGCAAGCCTATCACCGCTGGTTGCGGGCGGCCATCGCGGCTAACAAACCGTATGACCACTTCGCCCGCGAACTCCTCACCTCCAGTGGCAGCAATTTCCGCGTTGGGCCGGTCAACTTTTACCGCGCCATCCAGAACCGCAAGCCAGACGGCATTGCGGCGGCCGTGGCCCTCACGTTTCTGGGGACCCGCGTCGAGTCGTGGCCGCCGGAGCGGCTCGCCGGCATGGCCGCATTCTTCTCCCAGCTCGGTTACAAGCCGACCAACGAGTGGAAAGAAGAGCACGTGTTCTGGGATCCGTTAGGCACCAGCACCACCGCGGGCAGCACCGCCCCCGGCCGTGCCGCCATCGCCCCACCCGCGCCCGCCGCACCGCCAACCACGCCACCTGCTGCACCGCCAACCACGCCGCCAACCACGCCACCTGTTGCGGTGGCTGAGCCAGCGCCTAGCCGGCCGCAATTTGCGATCTTCCCGGATGGCCGGAAAGTCGAGTTGCTGGCGACCCGCGACCCGCGGGAGGTCTTCGCCGATTGGCTGCTTGCCCCGAAGAACCCTTGGTTCGCGCGCAACATCAGCAACCGCCTCTGGGCATGGCTGCTCGGACGCGGCATCATCCATGAGCCGGATGACATCCGGCCGGATAACCCTCCGAGCAATCCCGCTTTGTTAGCATATCTCGAAAATGAACTGGTGGCCGGCCGCTATGATTTGAAGCACCTCTATCGGCTCATCCTGAATTCCCGGACCTATCAACTTTCCAGCGTGCCGCGAGTGGCAACGCCGGAGGCTGCGGCCAATTTTGCGAGTTACCCGTTGCGGCGCCTGGATGCGGAGGTGTTGATCGATGCGATCAACAAAATCACTGGCGCGTCGGATCTCTACACCAGCGCCATTCCGGAGCCCTTCACCTACATTCCGCCAGACCAACCGGCGATAGCCCTCCCGGATGGCAGCATCACCAGTCCGTTCCTGGCCCTGTTCGGTCGTTCGGCCCGCGCCACCGGCATGGCCAGCGAGCGCGACAACAAGCCGGTTCCCGCCCAATGGCTGCACCTCCTCAATTCCAGTCACATCCAGCGCAAACTGGAGCAAAGCGCCAAGCTCAAGGCCATCTTGGATCCGTCCCGCAAGCCAGCCCAGATCAGCGAG
>JBILFE010000383.1:0-4457 GCA_044351705.1 Luteolibacter sp.
TTGGCAGCGGCCAGGCCGAGATAAGGAGCGACGACACTCTTGTCGTCGGGCGGAGGAAAATCCATGGTCGAGCGCCACCAATCATGATCGACTCCTCAACATGCACCACAAGAGTGTGGTGCCTCCTTATCGCCACCTAGCGAAGAAAATCCTAAATTCTAAGCACTAAATTCTAAACCAATCAGTGTAATCAGTGTAATCAGTTCTTATCAGTGGTTTCTTGGTCCGCTTCACCTCTGATCCCGCGTTCTCACGAACACGCCTACAAAATAAATCCCCACAATGCGCCCGAAGGTAACAAACCAGGAAAGGAGCTGCCAGGCCCCCGGGGCGTGGCGGTGGGGTGTGGCGTGGCTTGCGGCCAGCGCCCTCTGCGCCGCAGCGGAGACCCGCATCCGCATCAACGGAATTCAAGACCGCAGCGAGCAGCAGGTGTTGGATCTGATGGGCGAGCGGCTCTATCAAATCAAAACCAAGCCGGCGTCTCCCTCGCGGGCCGATGATGCCGCGTTTCTGGTCCGCCAGGCATTGCAGAAAGACGGCTATGCCGGCGTCCAGGTCGCCTGGAAAATTGTCAACTCCAACGAGATATTGCTAACTGTGGGGCCGAGCAAGCGCCTGACTTTGGGCACGGTCAGCGTGCTAGGCGTTGGCAATAGCGACGCCACGCGGTTAACGCGTTTGTTTCGCAGTCCGGCGGATAAAGACCGCTTGTACGGGGAGTTATCGCCATTTCGTGAGGACGATGTTGCCACTGGCATCAGCTTCATCAAACAGGACCTTCAGGCCCACGGCTACTGGGCCGCCGTGGCCAGCATCGAAAAACGTGACCCGGATCCGGCCAGCTGCAAAATTCATCTCAGCATCCGCGTCACTCCCGGCCCATTGCATCACTTGGCAGCGGCGAAAATTTCCAGCACCCAAAGCCACGCCGCCGATCTGGTTGCCAGCACCGTGAAACCATATATCGGACAAGCTGCCACCACCGCCAATCTCAACTCGATGCGCAATGCGGTGGAAGAAGCCCTGCTGAGCCGCGGCTACCCGGATACCAAGATCACCATGCGCAACTCCCTCAGCACACCGGCCTTCATCCCGGATTTCAGCGTCGAACTCGGCACTCGGGTGCGCCTCCGCCGCATCACCGCCGGCGGCCTTGTGCGGACGCGTCCGGCACGCATCCAACAGCGCATGCATGATCTTGAAGGCAATTGGTATGACAAGGCCGCCATGAATAAACGCCTGCGCGAACTCCTTGCCACAGGCGCCTTTTCCTCCGCGCGCGTGGATACCGTCCCGGTTGGCGATCATCTCATTGATGCCGCCCTGCACCTTGAAGAATCCAACGCCCGTGAGACCACTTATGCCCTTGGCGCCGGCTCCTATCAAGGTCCCATCGGACGCTTCACCTACACCGACCGCAATCTTTGGGGCGAGTTGCTAGGTTTCAGCACGGGCTTCGAGGTCAGTGGCCGCGGGATCTTGGGTGAAACCAGCCTGACCAATCCGTGGCTGTTCGGCACGGACTATGCCCTGAGCGGCCGCATGTACGCGCTCAGCTACAGTCCCGATGGCTATGATTCACTCACCAGCGGGGTCGATGCCACGCTGAGCCGCAAATTCGACCAACATTACAAAATCACACTGGTGGCCGGCTTCTCGGTGGTCGGCATCAGCGCAGACGGGTTGCCCGCCGACACCCTCGGCGAGACCATTTATTCTCATCCCCTGCTGCGCCTCACCCAAGCCGTCGATTATCGCGACAATCCGGTCGTTCCCAAAACCGGTTGGCATTTGGAAATGCCGCTGCAAATCGGCACAACCATCGGCCACCAATCCACCGCCTATTTCAAATCCGGGCTCATCGGCGCATGGTATCACCCGATCAACGCCGACTATCAAGTCGCCCTTGGCGGCCAATTTGGCATGATCACTCCCACCGGCGACGACGCGGATTTCCCCATTGACCTGCGCTATTTCAATGGCGGCGGTCGCAGTGTCCGCAGCTTCCCGGAACGTGAACTCGGCCCCACCGCCGGGACCCATAACTATCCGATAGGCGGCAATGCCTACTGGACCACCAATGCCGAAATCATCCGCAACATCCGCGGCCCGCTCAAACTCGTCGGCTTCTTCGATGCCGGCACTCTCAGTGAAACCTTCTCGACCCTGGGTTCCGCCGAGGTCGAACTCGCCGCCGGCCTCGGCCTCCGCTTCGATCTGCCCATCGGCCCCATCCGCCTCGAGTATGGCTACAATCTGACAAAAGACCCCGGCGAACCCACCGGTACTTTTCACTTTGCCATCGGCAGCGCGTTCTAACACTCATTGATCTGGAAGTTTCTTCGTGGGCGCGTTCGTGAGAACGCGGGGGATTGAGGTGAAGTGGAACAAGAAAACCACAGAAAAGAACTGATTACACTGATTACACTGATGGGTTTAGAACGCGGGGCGAGCGCTAGCGAGCTTGGAAAAAACCGGCGCAGCCCTAACTGGCATGGCACCGCGCAGCGGGGCTATTTTGGATTTAGAATTTTGGATTTTCTTCTTTGGCGCGTTCGTGAGAACGCGGGGGGACAGGCTGACGCGGACCAAGAAAACCACTGAGAGACCATTGGCCCATCTGCCTTTGCGCCTTTGCGCCTTTGCGCGAGTCACTCTTACACACCGGCATCCTTGACAACTCCATCGGTTAAGCCCGTAATCCGAAGTTGAATTCCTGCAATGGGGAAAGAAAACCACGGATTACACGGATTTCACGGATTTTTTGGTTTGGATTTTCTCACCATTTGCATCTTCGGAGAAGTTGCAAATGAAACCTATTTCAATCCGTGAAATCCGTGTAATCCGTGGTTAATCTATCGGATATTCTGAAATAAACTTCGGATTTCGGGTTGAAACAGCCTCGTCCGGCCATTGGCTGCGCACCTCCAATGCGACAAATTCATGGTCCGATCGGACCATGAATTTGTCGCGGATGTTAGGGCTGCAACACAGTAGGTGCCGATCCGGCAAAGTGAATCACCGGCGCAAGTAAGTCAGTAAGTCATGGTGCATGCCATTATTGCATCGGTGCAGCTTCCAGCTCCATGCATCCGGGATTGGTCCGCGAGTGCCGGCTGTGATTTGATAGGCGCGCCTCACAGTGACCAGCCGTTGCGGAACTGCGGCGTCAGCAATGTGTTAGCCTCGTCATTGTTGGTGAAGCGCATGGCTGCTTCGTCGTAGAGGAGTTTCTGGCCGCTCATGCGGATGGCGATGATGCCGAGCAAGCCGACTTCGGACAGGCGCGCGCCGTAATCGAAGGGCGAACTCGCCTGGCGGCCTTCGCGGATCGCATCGAGCCAGTCGCGATAGTGGCCGGCCTTGACGCGGGGAAGGGATTTTTCCGGGCGTTTGTACGCTTGCATCGCCGCTTCCGGGATCAGGCGCACCTCGCCCGCACCGTGCGAGCCGTGCATGATTTTGCCCTTGTCGCCGATGACGACCGCGCCGATGCCGACCACGTTCTTGCCGGCAGGAAGTTCGTCGGGACGCGGGATGCTG
The DNA here is from genome assembly GCA_044351705.1 of Luteolibacter sp. Classification (GTDB taxonomy): domain Bacteria; phylum Verrucomicrobiota; class Verrucomicrobiia; order Verrucomicrobiales; family Akkermansiaceae; genus Luteolibacter. Next base: position 3,547 of record JBILFE010000383.1, read on the forward strand.
CGATTGCCATCAAACCAGGTGAGCTTCACCGGGCCGCGTTTGCCCTTGGCGGCAAACTCGTAGGTGATCTTGGTGCCGGCCGGATAGCTATCGAAATCTTTCTGCGGATCATAGCCATCGGTTTCGGCGTGGATCGACACCGGCATGTCGAGGTCGAGTGCCCAGAACGACGGGTCGATCACATGGCAGACCCAGTCGCCGATGCAACCGCCGCCAAACTGCGACCAGCCACGCCAGTTGAATGGCAAGTAGGCGGGATTATACGGGCGTTCCTTGGTCGGGCCGAGCCACAGGTCCCAGGCAAGTTCCTTCGGGACCTCGGGGCGTTCGCCGCGGACTTTTGCGATATTGCCTGTCTGACAATAAACATTCTTGAACGCATCGCAGCCGCAATGGATCTCAGAGACATTGCCAATCGCGCCGTCCTCGATCCACTCGCGGAAAATGCGGATGGATTCCGTCGAGTGGCCTTGGTTGCCCATCTGCGTGATGAGCTTGCGCTCGTTGGCCTCCTTGCGCATCGCGCGCGCCTCGGCCACCGTGTGGGCGAGTGGTTTCTCACAAAAGACGTGCTTGCCATGCTTCATCGCCGCCATCGCGGCCACGGCATGCGTGTGATCCGGCGTGCCGACGAGCACCGCGTCGATTTTGTCGCCCATTTCCTCAAGCATGACGCGGAAGTCCGTGTAGCGTTTGGCCTGCGGGTATTTGCTGAATATTTTCGCGGCGCGGCGTTCATCCACGTCGCAGAGGGCGACGATGTTTTCGCCCTCCATGTTTTTCAGATCGTTGCCGGCCTGGCCACCGCATCCGATCGCCGCTAGATTGATCTTGCGGCTCGGAGGGGTGGTCACACCATCGCCGAGAACGCGGTGCGGAATGAATTGAAAGCCAAAGGCGGCGGCGGTGGT
>JBILFE010000384.1:0-4435 GCA_044351705.1 Luteolibacter sp.
CCCAAAAAAACCTCAGCTTGACCGCACCTTCGGGGAATTCAACTTGCTCGCCACTGCGTCAAAAACGAGGTCGTTTACTGAGTTCAGCGGATATGCCGGGCTTTCAGCCCTCGAATATCATGATGGCGCGTGACCTTGGGCGTTGCCCAAGGCTGGTATAGAATCCGTTGGCCCGGAAACCGAAAACCGCGAAAATGTGCCAAAGCATTTTCCACCGAGCTCAGGAACTGTGAGGCTCGCCCTTATGATGAATAACATGAAATGCATAACTCTTTCATAATCTGTGTAATCCGTGAAATCCGTGGTTTCTATTTTCCTTTCCAGCACCAGAACACGCGCTGCGCTGGAGTGTGGAATTGGATCCTTGAAAACGACCGCCGCAAGGTCACCGTCCGCGTCAATGGCCAAACCAAAATGATAGAATCGAACATCCCATGACCCGGCAAGTCAGCCCCGGCATGCTCGCGTTGGTGGCGTTGCAAACCGGCCCGGCGCCATTCCAAGGCAGGCAGCATGCCGCCACAATTAATGACAAGCCGCCAGCGGTCGTTACGTAATGTCCTGGCACCGCCGCCGCTCGGCCTCGACGCAGCGGCCGCGACTCTCATCGTCCAGACCCAACGCCTATGAAATCGTCAAATTGCCAACCCTACCCAACCCTGATGCCCGTCCCGAGTGCCCGAACCGCTCCGCTTCCGCTCAGATCATGCCTGCTGGCCGCCCTCGCACTGGTCACCTGCGTGCCTCTCGCCGCAGCAGCACCGCCGGACCTCACCCAGGGTGATACCACCGGCGTCGACCGCAAGGGCACCTACAATCTGGGTGCCACCGGAATGCGGGGCTGGATCTATCTGAAACCAGCCACCCACTTCGATGGCTTGCAGGGACGCACCACCGCCCCCAGCCGGCAGATTTTGGTCACCCACGTCGGGGCCAAGTCACCGGCCGACGGCGTGATGCAGGTGGACGACGTGATTGTGGGCATCGGCGGCAAATTCTTCAGCGACGACGCGCGCCGGAGCATCGCCGCGGCGATTCAGGAAGCCGAGAAGGAATCCAACAATGGCGTGCTGGAGTTGACCCGGTGGCGCGCGGGCAAGACCGATGTGGCGCAACTCAAACTCCAAGTCATGGGCAGCTACAGCGCCACCGCACCCTATAACTGCCCGAAGTCAAAGAAGATCTTCGATGCCGCCTGCAAGATGTTGGAAAAGGAGCCGATGCAGGAAGACTGGACCGGCGCGATCAACGGACTCGCCTTGTTAGCCACCGGCAACCCCGACTACCTGCCAAAGCTCAAGGAGTTTGCACACAAAATGGGACCTCCCACCATGAAGTTGCAAAGCAAACTGGAAAGCGGCGGCCTGGGTGCCTGGGAAAGTGGTTACCGCAACCTGTTCCTGTGTGAGTACTACCTGCGCACCGGCGACAAGGCCGTGATGCATGCCATCCGTGAAATCACCCTCTCAACCGCCAGGGGCCAGGGCATGTATGGCACCTTCGGCCATGGCTTCGCCGATCTAACACCCGATGGCAAGCTCCACGGCTCGATCCCTCCCTACGGCCCGGTCAACCAAGCGGGGCTGGGCGCCAACATGGCCATCGTCATGGGCAAGAAATGCGGGGTGTCCGACCCCGAGATCGATCCGGCGATCGAGCGGGCGTCGAAGTTTTTTGCTTACTTTGTGGACAAGGGCACTGTCCCCTACGGTGAACACGAGCCCTATGCGTACCATGACAACAATGGCAAGAGCGCCATGGCCGCCGTGTTCTACGCCTTGCAGGGCAACCGCCCCAAGGAATCCCAGTTCTTCGCCAAAATGGCCACCGCCGGCTTCAAAAACCGCGAGTGCGGCCACACCGGCCAAGGCTTCAGCTACCTGTGGAGCGCACTCGGCGCCAATGTCGGCGGGCCCGCCGCCGCCGCCGCATTCTTCCGCGAGGCGGCCACCCACCTCGACCTCGTGCGCCGCAGCGACGGCTCATTCACCTATGACGGCGGCGAACAATACGGCCCCGGATCGACCGACGACAATACTTACTACGGAAATAGTAGTTATAGCGGGCTGAGCCCCACCGCCACCTATGTGCTGACCTATTCGCTGGCCTTGCGGAAACTTTGCATCACCGGCAAGGACGCCAAGCCGGCAGACGCGCTGAGCAAGCAGGATGTGGATGCCGCCATCGCCTCGGGTCGCTTTGATTTGGAGCGCCTGCAAATGACGCCGGCGCAACTGGTGGCGGCGTTTGGCGATTGGTCGCCGATCGTACGTGGTTGGGCGGCGGAGGAGTTGGCCAAGCGCCCCGAGGCCAAGGCGATGGTGCCGGAGTTGCTCAAGATGGCGCAAGGCGCGGATGTGCATGTCGCGCAAGGTGCCTGCGAGACGCTTGGCCACCTCAAGAGCGCGGAGGCGTTGCCGGTGTTTGTGCGCCTGCTCTCACATCAGGACCGCTGGCTGCGCTACAAGGCCGCTCAGTCACTCAAGTGGATCAGCGGCGATGCCCGCCCCGTCCTTGCCGATATCCTCAAGGCCACCGCCCAAACCGCCGAACCGCTCACGCCGATCAACTGGGCCGATCCCGTCCAAATCACCCAGGGCCAACTCGCCGCGGCCTTGTTCGCCGGCCCGCTGGCCGACTCCGCCAAGACCAGCGACCCGAAGTTGCTCTATCCGGCGATCCGCGCCATCGCCCGCAACGCCGATGGCATGGCGCGCGCCACCCTGCGCGGCTATTTTCAAAATAATCTAACCGTAGAGGATGTGCAGGCGCTGGCCCCGGACATCCTTGCCGCGGTCAAAACCCCGAGCCCCGCCGACAAGATGTTTTCTAACGAAATACGCATGGGCGGCTTCAAGGCCCTCACCAAATACCACTTCAAGGAGGGTATCGCGGCGGGCGTGGACTTTGCCAAAACCCAGGGCGGCCACGGCAGTGAAAGCCGCACCGGCGAGATCATGCAGGCCATCGTGAGTTATGGCACGGCCGCCCGCGAGGTGCTGCCACAACTCAAAAAGTTGATCGAGCAGTTCAACACGGAATTCAAAAGCGGGCACTTCCCCGAGGACTGCAACAAACAGCGCGTGACCTCGGTTGAAGAGGCGATCAAAGCCATCGAATCCGCCACCACCCAACCGCAGATGCGCTCCATCAGGAAGTAAACAGGACCTCCTACAACAGATGAAGCACATACCGGGTAGCGCGATGATGTTAGTTCTAACAGTATCGGCGCATGACGGCGTGACCCCCTTAACAGAAATACCATGAACAACATGCAACACAACAAACAACTATTCCCTAACTTTTTCCGGAGCACCGCCTGCTTGCTGGCAGGCATGATGCTCCCCGGCCTGTCGGCCCAAGCGGCGGACACCGCCCCGCTTGGGCGCATCCGCGTGCTGGTGGTTACGGGTGGGCATGACTACGAGCGCGAGCCGTTCCAACAGTTATTCAAGGACAACACGGACATCACGTTCACCCTGGTGGCACACCCGCAGGCACAGGCCCAATTCAAGGCGGAGGCCGCCAAGGCATACGATGTGGTGGTGCTCTATGACATGTGGCAGAAAATCGACGATACCGCCAAGGCTGACTTCACCAACCTGATCGCTTCCGGCAAGGGTCTGGTGGCAATGCACCATTGCCTCGGCAGCTATCAGGACTGGCCGGAATACGAGAAAATCATCGGCGGCTTGTATTACCTGCAACCGCGCAGCGTCGCCGGCACGCAACGCCCGGCGTCCATCTACAAGGAGGGCCTTGATCTCAAGGTGAAGGTTGCCGACCCCGCCCACCCCGTGACGGCCGGAGTGTCCGCCGAATTCGCCATCCACGACGAAAGCTACGGCAAATTCAGCATCCTGCCAGACTCCCATCCGCTGCTCACCACCGACGAACCCACCAGCGACAAGGTCATCGGGTGGTGGCGGACATACGGTAAGGCGCGTGTGGTATACCTCCAGGGCGGCCATGACCACTTCGCCTACAACCATCCGGATTTCCGCAAACTCGTCGCCAACGCCATCCGCTGGACCGCGAGCCGCGAGTAACGGCACTATCGCCCAGGGTCATAACTATTTTCCGACCCGCTTCGGCGCCTCGCTGCCTTTGGCGACGTCGAGGGCGTCGCCGGGAGAGTCGTTGTAGGCTTCGAAGGCTGTTAGGGTCGCTTTGTCCTTGGTGGTGGCGATGACGCGGAGGCGGACCTTGGTGGTGGTGCGGGTGACGATGGGGGCGACAAATTCCGCGCCGATACCCGAGCCATTGAAGCAAGCGAGCCAGCGGGCGGCTGTGGCGTCCCAATAGTCGATGGCGTAGCGGGAGATGGAGGAGGCCGGGTCCTCCTTGAGCTTGAATTCATTGATGGCGACGGGGCGGCCGAAATCGAGTTGGATCCACTGACCGCCAGTGGCACCAGTGGGTGAAGCGCTCTGGG
>JBILFE010000558.1:0-3269 GCA_044351705.1 Luteolibacter sp.
GGGAGGGATGGGGGTTGCTGCAAGTGCTTGCCGGCATGCGCGAGGTGCCGACCGGTGCGCCTGCGGCGGCAGAATTTGCGGCCTCGGCCAAACGGGTGCTGTCGCGCCGCATCGCCAATGCCCCGCCCGCCCGCGGCGAACAACGCTGGATGAGCGGCTGGCACAACCGCTGCGATACCTACGCCAGACCGCTCTGAAAGCACGGGTTTTCCAATACATCCACGGCGCATGACGCCTCCCATCCGCCGTGCCGGTGGTGCAAATTTTCGCAGGCACGATCAAAAGCATGCTTGACCGCGCTGCCTCATTCGCCAGTGTGCCGCCCGCCGCCGCCATGCGGGCAGCGGCGGATTCGATCAAACCCATCCCCAGCACTCCGTCATGGCCACCAAAATCTACACCAACAAGGATGTCTCAATCGCCCCGTTGAAAAAGAAAACCCTCGCCGTCATTGGCTTCGGTTCCCAGGGCCACGCCCACGCCCTCAACCTCAAGGACAGCGGCCTCAAGGTGGTCATCGGGCTTTACAAGAAATCGAAGTCGCGCGAGGTCGCTAGAAAACTCGGTTTTGTGGTGATGGATACGGCGGACGCGGTGAAAATTGCCGATGTGATCTTTGTGGCCACCCCGGACCCGGTGATTCCGGAAGTTTACCACAAGGACATCGCCCCCAATCTAACCAAAGGAAAAACCCTGCTGTTCTCCCACGGCTTTGCGGTGCATTTCGAGACCATCACGCCACCGCCGGATGTGGATGTGATTCTGGTGGCGCCGAAAGGCCCGGGGCATGCGGTGCGTGCGCAGTTCATTGAGGGCCGGGGGGTTCCGGGTCTGATTGCGATCCATCAGAACGTTTCCGGCAAGGCCAAGGAAACCGCCCTTGCATGGGCCCGTGGCATTGGTTGCACCCGCGGCGGGGTTTATGAAACCAACTTCCGCGAGGAAACCGTGACCGACCTGTTTGGCGAGCAATGTGTCATTTGCGGCGGCGCCTCCGCGCTGGTCAAGGCTGGCTTCGAGGTGCTCGTCGAGGCCGGCTATCAACCGGAGATGGCCTACTTCGAGTGCCTCCACGAACTCAAGCTCACCGTGGATCTCATGAACCAATCCGGCATTGCCGGCATGCGCTTTTCCATCTCCGAAACCGCCGAGTACGGCGATGTCAGCGTCGGCCCGAAAATCATTGATGCCTCGGTCAAAAAACGCATGGCCGCGCAACTCAAGGCCATCGAATGCGGCAAATTTGCCAAGGAATGGACGGCCGAATACGCCGCCGGCTGCAAGCATTTCAATGCCCTGCGCAAGGCCGATGCCGCCCACCCCATCGAGAAAATCGGGGCCAAACTCCGCTCCACCATGAGTTGGATCAAGCAGAAGAAAATCAAAAAAGGCAGCAGTCAAGCCAGCTTCACGTCCGCCTCGAAGTGAGCCTGGTGCCGGCGGGGCCGCGGGTCACTTCATGGGTTTTAGACTCGGCTGGCTGAAGATTTCATCTATCAAGACAGCGTCGGCATAGACCTCGACCGAATAGCCGAAGTATTCTTCGCCCGTGGCGGGATGCTCCTTGCTGCTGGTTTGAACCTTGCCCTTGCGGGATTTCTTGGTGACCACGGAGTGCTTGGGCGTGCCCCGGATGGTGACCATCGCGCTTTTAACCGCCGCCGTCTTGAGGGCCTCCACTTTGGTTTTCACGGTGCCTTCTTTCACCGGCACCAGCTTGTGCTTGTCCATGGTGTGAGCGAAGATCATCCATTTCACAGTAAGGTCGGTGGCTTCACCCGTATCCCTGTTATCGAGCATCACTGTGAGTTGGCGCTGCTGCACCTTGGACTTCGCAGTGGATCCCGCGATGTCCTTGAAGTCATTCGAACTGTCCACATCGACCTTCACCGTGATGTGGTGAACCACCGGTGCGGCAGGCGCCGCCATCAGCGGTCCGTTCAGCACTGCCCATACCATCGCCCCCACCCAGACCCAGTGAAATTGGCTGCTCATGACCCATGAGAGTTAGCCCGGGCAACGGCGCACCGCAAGCCTCAAATCACCGGGGGGTGTAAGACCTGCGGCTGGCAGCCGCAGCTACGACCGCAGCACCGGCGCGACTCATTTGGCGAGGGAGGCTTCGTACTTGCCACGCCAGAACACGGTGATGTAGCCGAAGGTCAGTCCCACCGCGCAATAAATCAACTCGGTTTGCGCCGCATACAAAAACTGGGTGGCCTGGCAACCACTCGGGACCGCCGCAGCGAGCGCGGCGTGGCCGAGCGAGCCGAAAAACGCACCCGAACCAATGAACAACGCGGGCACCAGATTCTTGAAGTTTTCAGACATGATCGCGGGAATCACCACAATGAAAACCGCAAGCGCCATGGCCAGATTCATGCCGCCTACCTGCGGCAGGTCCACGATGCCGGGCGCTCCCATCAGCTTGATGATCGCTATCGAGGCCAGGATACCAGTCAGATAACCGATCCACGCCTTCACCCCGTTCATCGCCGTGCATCCGACGACAAAATAAACCGCCCACGCCTGAAACGCGATCCACATCATGTCCATGCCATGCGTGACCTTGGGAATAAACCCGTTGAGGAGAACTAAAATCGCGGCTTGAAGAGCCAACCCGCACGACACCACAAATAGTTGCTTATGAGACAGAGACATCTTGATTCGATTGTTACTTGTTAGGTTATCCGACCCGTGACCGACACTCGTTGCCGATGCTTCCGCGCCCAGAACGGGCGCAGCTTAGCAAGCCGCGCAGCGGTGGTAAAGGCAAAATAAATCAAGCGCTTATACCCGCCCGCGAGCCACCCGCCAGCGCCCGGTTTTTCCAAAAATTCCCCCGCCAAATAAAAAAAATCAAAAAAAACCAAAATAGGGCTTGCATGGTTGGTGGCGGCCACTAGAGTCGCCGCCCCACATCGCAACTCGCCGCCGCCAGCAACCGGCACGGGTCGCCAAATCAGGGAAAAATTTATCGGGTGCAGCTCCGGAAAAAAGGCTCCTGCGAGGAATCTCGCTGGTGCACCGGTTTGTCCCCACGGAACAATCAGAACCACGCAGGAAATCATGCCGACCATCAATCAGCTCGTTCGCAAGGGACGCCTCACTCCGGCCGAAAAGTCGAAGTCACCCGCACTTGTGAACTGCCCCCAACGCCGCGGAGTTTGTCTCCAAGTGATGACACGCACCCCGAAGAAGCCGAACTCGGCGCTTCGCAAGGTGGCCAAAGTTCGCCTCACCAACGGGTTTGAGGTCATCGCCTACCT
>JBILFE010000385.1:0-4415 GCA_044351705.1 Luteolibacter sp.
GGTTTGGATGAACTCCTCGGGTCAGCGGTGACGTCGAAGGCGAGGTCCCTCATCCCGCTGAGAAACGCGGACCAGGCCTGCTCGCTGGTGGAATTGATATTGAAGGCACCATCCATCTGGAGATACGCGGCGATCTTGAGACAACCCTGGGGAGTCAACAACTCACTCTTGATTTTGCTTGCCGGTGTGGTGCCGGCGTATAACCGCATGCGCGGATTGCGCAGAGGGTTGCTAGACGGCTCATCGATGAATTTCTCAAGGGTGGTTTTGTAATCCTGCTCGATGACAGCCACATTCTTATCCCACACGCCGGGGCTGCCACTGGTGGTGCCCGGTTGCAGGTTGGCGGCCGCGCCGCTGAAGAAGAATGAATCCCACAGCGTTTCATTGGCCAGATACGAGTAATCGTAGACCGGCATTTCGGCGCGGGTGTATTGCGCTGCGGCCCCGCCAATGGTGACGGTCTCAGCGGGGATCTTTTCCGCCGTCTTTTCCTTTTTCAGGTATGCGCTGGCCCAACTGTTGCCGCATTGATTGGCGTGCGAATAGGAAGTACCGACCAGATCGGCATGTTGGAACGCGGCCAGCGACAGCAGCGGCGAGCGGGGGGCCTCGAAGAATGCCAGGTGGGTCTTGCCGGTGCTGGCGCTGTTAGTGGCACCATAGTAGGCGCATCGGCCAGCGTAGGCGGATTGGATAACCTGGTTGAAATTGGAGATGGCGGTCATTCTGGTCTCGTAGTGGGGGCCGGCCATGAAGGTGCCGCTGGTGAGGTAGCGGTTGACGTGGGCCTGGCGCGGATTGGTGGTATAGACCAGATCGGACCTGCGGTAGGCGAGTGAATCATTCGCCACGCGGTGGTAGGTCTCGAGCATCCCGAATGGCTGCCTGGTGGCGGGGTCGGACACCTCGGCAAAGGATAGCTGGCTGGAGCTCATGGTCGCGGTGGCACCGCTATTGATGAAGTTGACCGTCTGCACATCAGTCACCGCCTGACCGCGGTCAGACTCCCCCGGGTCCGACAACTTGGCGCGGGTGGCGTCTTCGAGACCGACACCGAATGGATAGATACCGTTGGCGGAGAAGGACACCTGCACGGATTCGTTTTCAGCGAGCACGCGTGAGAAGCCGTTGCCATTGACCGGGTTGCGCATGGGAACGGCGAATCCACCCCGCAGTGAGAGTTGGTCGACGCTTTCCACCGGGCGCAGATTAAGGGTGCGTTTGCGGATCGAATCGGTGGTGACCAGTTCCTTGGCCGCGGCGTCGGTAGGCGCGAAAACCCGCACCTCACCCGGCTGGAAGCGGATGGATTTACCGCTACTAGCGGTGCCGCTGCCATCGGGTGTGATCGAGGAATAGAAATAGGGATTGACGGTTCTGCCATGGCCGACGGAGCTGAATTGCGTGCCTAGCAAACTGGCCATGTGGGAACCGGCGGAGCCGACCTGCTGGCCGTCTTTATAGAACGTCCAATTCGGATAGTGCGCCGTGTCCATCCAGGGATAGACCACGGCACCTTCGATTTCCAAAGCGATATTGTAGGGATTCCAGAGCGTCACAATGGGGGTGAAGATGAGGCGGATCTCATTGAGGGTGCTAGGGTTGTTAGATAGTCCCACGCTCAGAACATACAGCACGCGGTCGAGCACCGGGCGGTAGCTGGTTTGTGATTTTTCGGCGCGCGGGGTGGCCGCCGGACTCAGATATTGACCGCCGTTGGGCACGGGTTGTTTGAGTGCCACATGATCCATGCCACGCTCGAAAAGGGTCGGCCCATCGGCAGTGCCATAAATATGGTACGGGGTGCGATAGAACGCGCGCAGGGTGGCAAAGGTGGGAACGACGGCGGCGGGGAATTCATAAACCACGTTGGCCGGCGGGAAATTCAGATCCACACGCACGCTGCCGGATGCGGTGAGCGGTTTAAACAACGGGCGTTCGCCACGGTAGCTGGACGGAGTGCCCAACTGCGGAACCGCGGCGGCGCGAAATGGGTTTTTGTAGGTCTCCCATTTGTCGTTCAGAAAGTCGGCATCCGACATTTCGAATCCGAGGCTGAGGTCGGTCTTGAGCCCTCCGTTCACGATATCGGTTAGCAAGCCGTAACCTTGGGTGGTGAAATGAGCGCTTTCAGGGCCGGCGTTGCCGGCCTTGCACAGCTCGGTATCGAGATTCGCCTGCTCCATGCTAAGCACCCTGGCGGCGCGCCTGTTCCAGTCCCCGGCGGGTTGCTTGAAGCTTGCTGACATCGCCACGGATGGGCGCGGCTGTGCTTGCAGATCGGCATTGCCCGTGCGCTGGTTGTTCTCCGGTCCCGCCACATTGATTTTGGCTCTGGTGGCATCCTGAGCGATGGCCCACGCCACCGCACCGGTATAAAGTTGGCCGTTATCAACCTCGATTTTGGATCCGGCGAGACTGAAGCCGGAGGATTTTTCAGTGAACAAAAAAACCGGCTGCACCAGCGTGCCGTTCATTGCCCACTCTTGCTTGGTGAGTTCTTCGGGGGTGCTGCTGTAGGTCAGCCAGGCAACGAATTTGGCGTCTTTTTTGCTGTAATCCGGTGCCTCTGACGTCGGTTTTTCCGCGAGCTTGGGCGACCACGACTTCCAGAAGCCGACGACATTCGGGTTTTTCGCGCCAGTGAAGATTGAGGCGTCGGCGGTGATCCTGCGGTCATCTCCAGCGACTTTCTGGAGTTGGGCCAAAGCCAACATGATGGCGACGCGCGCGTTGGCGCGGGCATTGGCGACGGCCTCGCCCTGAGTGGAGGCCCGCAGTGAAATGGTGGACAGCGACAGCAGGCCTACCGCGAGGATGGTCAGCAAAATCATCAACGACAGGACCACCACCAAGGCAAAGCCGGGCTGGTTTGTCACTGCCACAAGATGTCTTTCGGACTTGGCGCGCATGGGAATCGTTCGAATGCCTCATATTTCAAGGCTGGGGAGGTCGTCTTTAACTATACGCATTCAGTTCCCGGTTGCTTGCGGCATTTTCCGCACAGGTAAGCAGAATGTTGGGCTTGGCCGCCGGTGCCCGTGCCGCGGCGTGCAGTGGGCTGCCGACGCATGCTGCGGCGATGACAAAATGGCGGAGTTTCATGCGGCTTCTGTGTATTGGATTTTGCGGGCTATTCCAAGCACAATTCGCGTGAGCAAAAAGTAGTCCCGGACTTTAGTCCGGCCAAGAAAGTAGTCGCGGACTTCAGTCCGGCCAGGAAAGTAGTCGCGGACTTCAGTCCGGCCAGGAAAGTAGTCGCGGACTTCAGTCCGGCCAGGAAAGTAGTCGCGGACTTCAGTCCGGCCTTGATTGCTGGAAGAGGATCAACGGACTAAAGTCCGGGACTACTTTCATAGTCAACGGACTAAAGTCCGGGACTACTTTTAGACGGCGCAAACCGGCGCACGTTGACATCATTGGCCTGGTGGGGGCCGGGGCTGCTGCGGCCATCACTGATGAGTTTCTCCAGCAGGCTTTGCATGGCCGTGACGCGTGCGGGTTGTTGGGCGGCGAGGTTGGTGGTCTCACCGATGTCAACATCCAGGTTATACAGAAGGACCTCCGTCGGAGGTTGTGCCGGTTCCTTGCGGCTGAAGCCGCCAGCACCGCTCGGCGCGGCAATGAGTTTCCAGGGACCCTGGCGCAGCGCGGGCACCCCGCTCATGGCGCAACTGACCGCATGTTCGCGCACCGCTTGGTCGGTGCCCTTGAACAATGGCAGCAAACTGAAGCTGTCCTCGCCTGCCGTGTCCGGCAGCTTTGTGCCTAACACATCGGCGACGGTTGCCAACAAGTCGGCCTGATGGATGAGTTGGCCGCAGACACGGCCGGGTTTGACGATGCCCGGCCAGCGCACGATGAACGGGATGCGGTGGCCGCCTTCCCAGGCATCGCCCTTGTAGCCGCGCAGCGGGCCGCTCGGATAGTGGCCCTGCTTCTCCATCACGGGCGCGCCGATATAGGGGGCACACCCGTTGTCGCTGGTGAAGATCACCAGCGTATTGTCCGCCGCGCCGCTTTGTTCAAGCGCCGCGAGCACGCGACCCACCAGCGCGTCAGTCTCCATCACCAGGTCCGCGTAGGGAATCAAGCCGCTCTTGCCCTGCCATTCGGCGTTGACCGCCAGCGGCGTGTGCGGCGCGGTGAGCGGCAGATAGAGCAGGAACGGTTGCCGCTTCCGCGCCGGATCAGTTAGAAACGCCGCCGCCCGCTCGCCCAGCGCGGGCAGGATGCGTTCCAACTTCCAATCCTTGAGGGCCGGCCCCGGCAGGCTCGCCAGATGATTCTCCTTCAAGTGACGCGCCGGCAGCAACTCGCCGGGGATGCCCAGGGTGCGGTCGTTTTCAATGAAACAATACGGCGGCCAGTTGGGGACGTCGGTGCCAAAATACGTGTCGAACCCGCGCGCG
>JBILFE010000386.1:0-4414 GCA_044351705.1 Luteolibacter sp.
ACCCCAATATCAGGGAATTGAACTTGCTCGCCCCCGTGGCCATTGTCAGGTCGAATGCTGAGTTCTGACCTTAATCCCCCGCGTTTCTCACGAACGCGCCAACGAAGAACTTGTGGGGCCGCGCCGCCTCACCACTTGATCATTGGATATTGAATGTTGGATATTGGACCATCAAGGGGCGGCCAGGGCGTAGAGGGCTTCATCGGTGGCCACATACAGCCCCCGGCCTCCGGCTCACGGCGCCTGCGAGGTAACCCTCAGACGCAGAAATTGCGCCGTGGACGCACCCATCGGCAGCATTGATCTAACAGTCACGGTATCGGTGTCATCGCCATTATCGACGGCGGATCCCGGCACCAGTTCGACCACGCCGTGACCGCTCGTCCAGGAATTCGCCGCCAGATTGTCGGACCATTCCACGGTGTATTGCACGTCGTCTGCGATGTAGTCCACGCCGGTGGTTCCGGTGCCGCCGCGGCGCTGGCGGAAGGCGATTTGCACCGAGTTGTCGGAGCGCTTGACCACCGGCAGGGCCCGCGACAACGCGGAATGGGGATGGGTGTTGGAAGCAAACTCCAGAAGATTCGGCACCCCGTCACCATCGGCATCGGCGTTGGCACCGCTCACGCCAGGGGTGTTCAGTTCATCCGCGGTGAAATAGATCGCCTGCCAGTTTTCATATCCGGTGGGCTGGTGGGTGAGAAAACGAAAATACCGCGGTGAACTTTGCCATGCCGACCACCCCAGACGGTTGTCGCTGGCGCGGATGCGCCAGAAATAGGCGCCGCCCTGCTCTAACAACCCACTGGCGGGCAGGTCGCCCAAGGCGATGGCGAGGTTCGGATTCGCCAGCACCGCGGCAGTGGGTGGCGGCGTGATGTTGGCGACATCCACCACTGGCAAAATGAAATCCGCGCTGCGCGAGATTTGTATATGATAGGCCGTGATGAAATCGCCGGCGTCGGCATCGGTCGCGGCCAACCAGAACAACCGCTCTGTCAGGCCGAAGACCACTGCCCCGTTCGGCGGTCCGGTTTGCAGCACCGTGGCCGGCACATGGTTCACCTCGTTGACATAGAAGTCGGCCGCCGCCGACCACTGGCCAATGGCGGTGCCGTCGTTGGCCCGCGCGCGCCACCAGTAGCGTGAATTGTTAGGTAAATTCACATCCACGGTCCAGGCGGTTGAGCCGCTGCCACCCGCGACTGCCGGCACCTGCGCCACCACTGTGGTGAGCGCCTCATCGCTGTAAACCTCGAAGCGGTACGTCAGTGGGTCACTTTGGACATCGACGGCGTTTTGCAGGGTGAGCTGCGGCCGGACGTCCGACACCCAGGCCGAAGCCACGGGTGAAAGCGGCAGCGGAGCCAATGGGGCGGGTTCGCCGATGCCGATGTTGTCGAGGAAAATGTCGGAGGCGCGCGCCGCATAATCGGAGCTGCTGAGAAACCGCAGTCTAACGGTCTTGCCGGCCACGGGAGCCAGCGGCACCTGGATGCGCTGCCAGGTCGCGGTGTTGAAGCCGGCATCGAGATTGGCGGCGCTGAGGTCCGGCCAGTTGACACCGCCATCCTGGGAATACTGCAGGCGGAACCAACTGCCGGGCGGCAAGGTGCCGCGCACCCAAAATGTGAGCGATGCGGTGGTATCGGCGGGCAACACCAGCGGTTGTGTTAGAGTCAGCGAGTTGTCGGTGTCCGGCCCGCAGTTGGCATTTTCCGTATCTTGCAGGACATAGCCGCCGCTTGGGGCGGTGGCATCGGCGACGCGTGCCCAACCCGACGCTTGCCACATTGCGGCAGGACCGGTCTCGGAGGTTTCCAGGAATGGCAGGGACAGGGGCAGTTCCGCGCGGGTGTTTTCCGTTATGCTGAGATCATCAATGAACCATCCTTCGGCGGGCGTGTTGCCATCGGTGCTCACCCGGAAGCGCACCCGCACATTGGCCCGACCCTTGAATTCGGATAGATCGATCTGCTGCTCACGCCAGTCGGCACGCGTGGGCGCGCCATACACCCCATAGCGAGCCTTCCAATACCAGGTCTGGTTGCCATCGTAAATTTCCACGCGCAGCCAGTCGCCACCGCCGAGGGCGTAACGGTCCCAGAATTTCAACACCGGCCACGTCGCGCCGGATAGATTAACCGAAGTTTCCACCCAGGTATCGCTGCTGTTGGCATACTGGCCGATGGGCGCGAGCGCGAGGCAACCACTGCCGCCGTGCGTGCCGGTGGTGGCGATGCCCCAGGTGTTAGGCACTCCCGTGCCGCCGGCCATCCAGTTGCCGAGATTTTCCAGCGGATCCTCGAATGGCAGGAGTGACGGCAGCGTGGTGGCGGTGAGTTCGTTGGACGGGATGAAAGTATCGCGCTCATCCACGGCGAAGACACGGTAATAGTATGTCTGACCGATCAGCAGAGCGCTGTCAGTGAAGGCCGTGGTCGCCGCCAGGGAACTATCGAAAACTTTCGTGCCGTTGAAGACGGTGACGTTTACGGTCGTTGAGCGCCAAACTTCATAACGCTGGAAGGCCGTGCCCAGGGTGCTGGGGGTCCAGGTAAGGGCCACCGAACGCAGCGCAGGCACGGCTGACGTCAGGGTCACCGCCGCCGGCATTTCGGCGATGGTCAGTTTGTCCACCCGCACATCCTCGGCCCGCGCGGCGTAGTCACTGTTGCTGATGAGGCGCAGCCTAACGGTTTTACCGGCGAGGCTTTGCAACGACGCCTGGAGCCGCCGCCACTCGGTGCCGGGGTTGAATCCGGCATCGAGGTTGGCGCTGGCCAGATCCGGCCAGTTGAGCCCGCCGTCCTCCGAATACTGCAAGCGGAACCATGCCCCGGGATTGACGATGCCGTTGACCGCGAACGTCACCTGCACATTGGATCCCGCCGGCAGCACCACCGGCCGCGCCAGGGTCAATGCCTGATTGGTGTCCGGTCCCATGCGCAGCGCTTCGGTATCCCAGGCATACTTCGTGCCGTCCTTGGCGCTCACGGCATCGGCGCTGATCCATCCGGCGGCGATCCAATTGCCCAGGCCGCTTTCAAATCCCTCCTGCAACGGCAGCGGCTGGGGTGTGGCGGCCAGCGGGTTTTCCGTTAGTGTTAGATCGTCGATGAACCAACCGTCCGCCGGCGTGGCGCCGTCGGTGGCCACCCGGAAGCGGATGCGGATGTTGGAGCGGCCCTTCAACATGGATAGATCGAGTTGCTGCTCGCGCCAAGTGGAGCGCACATCCGGGCCGTGGACTCCGTGCGGACTCATCGCAACCCAAGTTTGATTTCCATCATAAACCTCCACCCGCAGCCAGTCACCTTCACCCAGCGCGTAACGGTCCCAGAATTTGAGCACCGGCCACACAGCGGTGCTGAGGTCCACGGCGGTTTCCACCCAGGTCTCGCTGCTGATGGCGTACTGGCCGGTGGGTGCGAGCGCGAGGCAACCGCTGCCGCCGTGCATGCCGGTGGTGGCGATGCCCCAGGTGTTAGGCGCGGCGGTGCTGCCGGGCACCCAATTGCCCATGGTTTCCATGGCATCTGCAAATGGCATGCCGGAGGGCACTGTCACCGCCGTCATTTCATTGGATGGAATAAACGTGTCGCGCTCATCCAGCGTGAAGACGCGGTAGTAATACGTGTTGCCAATCCCCAGGCCTGTGTCGGTAAACGCGTTGCTCGCAACATTGGCAGACTCAAACAGCTTGGTGCCGTTGAAAACAGTGATGTTAGGCGAGGTGGAACGCCACACTTCATAACGCTGGAAGGCCGTGCCCAGAGTGCTGGGGGTCCATGTGAGGGCCACCGAACGCAGCGCAGGCACGGCTGACGTCAGGGTCACCGCCGCCGGCATTTCGGCGATGGTCAGTTTGTCAACCCGCACGTCCTCCGTCCGGGCGGCGTAGTCACTGTTGCTGATGAGGCGCAGCCTAACGGTTTTACCGGCGAGGCTTTGCAGCGACGCTTGCAACCGCCGCCACTCGGTGCCGGGGTTGAAACCGCCATCGAGGTTGGCGCTGGCCAGATCCGGCCAATTGAGTCCGCCGTCCTCCGAATACTGCAAGCGGAACCATGCGCCCGGATTGACGATGCCATTGACCCAGAACGTCACCTGCACATTGGATCCCGCCGGCAGCACCACCGCACGGGCCAAGGTCAACGCCTGATTGGTGTCCGGTCCCATGCGCAGCGCATCAGTATCCCAGGCAGACTTCGTGCCGTCCTTGGCGCTCACGGCATCGGAGCTGATCCATCCGGCGGCGATCCAATTGCCCAGTCCGCTTTCAAATCCCTCCTGCAACGGCAGTGGCTGGGGTGTGGCGGCCAGCGGGTTTTCCGTTAGTGTTAGATCGTCGATGAACCAACCGTCCGCCGGCGTGGCGGCGTCGGTGGCCACCCGGAAGCGGATGCGGATG
>JBILFE010000387.1:0-4410 GCA_044351705.1 Luteolibacter sp.
GATGTCGCTGAGGCTGGTGGTGGCCGCCACAACTTCCACGAGGCCGTTGCGTTTGAGCGTGTGGGCTTTTTCTCGGGCAATGATCCGGTGGTCGATGCCATTGGTTTCAACAACCGATAGGGCGAACGCATTTTCGGCCTCGGTGGTGGTGAGACCCAGCGCGCTTTGCAGCGCACCTTCCCGGATGGCATCGTGGGGAGCCTTGAGCTTGGCGGATTTCAAAATGCCATCAAGCACCGTGCCCAGTTGGGATGCGTCGGGCAGGCTGAAATCAACGTGGGTGATTTCGTGCTCAAGTTCCGGTGGGAGTTTGAGACGGCAGCCAAGCAGGATGATGGCATGACCGTTGGACTTGGCGATGCGCAGGATGTCCTTGATACGGCGCACCAACATGGGGTCGGTTTGGTCCAGGTGGAGTTGCAAGTCGCGCAACAACACGACGTGGCGCGGGCTGTCGGTGGCAAAGATCCCGTCAAGAAGTTGCAAAACTTCAAGCGGATCCGGGCATTGGGTGACGCGGCCTTCCTGGGTGTCAACCAAGCCCTCGGTGGAGGACCAGGCGTGAAGACGGCGCTTGAGGGAGGTGCAGGCCGCAGCGATTTCTGCTTCGGCGCGTGCTTCCTCGGAACTGATGACGGCGAGACCGGGGTAGCCGGCACGCAGATAGGTGGTGAGTTGATTGTGCATATTGTTGGTTATTGGTTGGTTGATTGATAGGTTGATGGTTGATGGTCAGGGGTTGTCAGCCTGGGTGGTTCCCGGCTGAAGGTTCTGGCGTTCCCATTCGAGGCAGGCCTCGCGGGATGGATCGGATAGAAGGAGCTTGCCGGTGGAGGCGCAGCGGACTTTCCATTGTTGGCTTTTCTCACAGAAGCGGATGTCCGTGGCCCGGAAGATCTGAAGCCTTCCAAGCACACGGAGATCCATCGCGTCGGTGTACATGCAGTCGATGCGGCCGCAGGGCTGGAAGCGAAGGGTGGTTTTCATCATTCGCCTCCGCCGAGTTGTTGGTGGTTGTTCTGTTGGTTGTTCTGCCGCCAGAAATCTGGCTTGCGGGTGCGCGCACGGGGTTTGCCCAGCGCGTCCTCAATTGCCTTGGTGGCGGCTTCACAACCCTTGCCTTGGAAGCCCTCGGCCTCGACGGTGATTTCACCGGTGGCGGAAACCCTAACATTGATGCGGCGGTTCATAACGCACCTCCTTCCAATGTCAGCAGGATCGAGCCATCGGCTTCGACACGCCGGGTAGTGCGGAGTCCGCGCAAACGGGCCTCGCGGATGGTCTTGTTGACGCCGTAGGATTGCAGCAGGCGGCCATAGCCGATGCCGACTTCCTTGGCAACGTGACCGTCCCACCAGTCGGTGGTCAGGCCGTAGGTGCCGTCTTTTTCCTTCGCGGGCTCGACGGCGATGTCATAGGGGCCTTTGAGTTTGATCACATGCGCGGCCTTGCGGACAACGCCTGCATAGCCCCGGCAGTTGGCGTCAGGAACAATCTTTAGGCCGAGTTCGGTACACGCGTCATGCAGTGCATCGAGGTCTTTGATTTGAGTCTGGATGGTGGTGAAGTGGGACATGGTGATTTTGAATTTTTGATTTTGAATTTTGGATGTTGGATTGATGAGTTGGTGGAAGTGGTGGAATCGGGTGAGAGTAGTTATAGTATATGTAGTGTTGGGCGGAGTGGGAGTGTTGGGAGTGGTGGAATCGGGTGAGAGTAGTTATAGTATATGTAGTGTTGGGCGGAGTGGGAGTGTTGGGAGTGGTGGTGGTTTAAAATCAGGCTGGTGGGGTGAGATAGGCGTGTTGGGTGTTTATTGAATGACTTGGTTGGGAAAGTGCGGTGCCGCGGAATGGGCACGAAAAAGCCCGCCGGGTTTGTGGCCGGGCGGGCTGGGGAGAATCGGGTGGGGGTGGATTAACTACGGGGTTGAAGCGCGCCGTTGCGCGACCCTTCAGGTGTTGATCACGTAAAGCTCAGGCGGGCTGAGCTCTGATTCGAATTTGGCCCATGACCATGCCTCTTTCGAGGAGACTGGAAACATGGGGTTCACCACATTGCCAACATAGACATGACGCCCGGAATAGCCGTACACATACATCCAGTGATCGCCGTCCTCGAACATCTCTGCTCCCTGGCCGAACAAGAGCGGCTGGCTTGAATCAATGTATTTCCTGATTTGGTCCCTGCCTTTGTACTTCTTCGCAAGGACCCTGAGCTTGAGATGTTTCAGAGCCTTCCGGATCTGGTCAATGTCCATGCCCACGGCGGGATGGCAACCGGCCTTGTGGCACCTGTGAAACCATTCCTTGAGCGGGACATCGCACCCCAAGGCGCTGATGATCGACCAGGTGGAGGTGATTCCGCATGTGTATGTTGAGACCTGGCATCGCCCGGGCACATCAAGGATGACGGCTGTGGACGGGTAGTCGGGCTCCACACAAGCCATGCTGGGAATTGCGGGAAGGATGCGGCCGGCGGTATCCAGAATCGCCTTTCCCGCTACTTCAATGGCCGTGAGTTTCAATTCGGTGGTGCTGTTCATCAGTGTCTTTTATTTTATTGTTAGGTGCACCGTTCTGTCGGACGAGATGCTCTTGGCCAGCCATTTCACGAACTGCCATTTGCGGACTATGATAGGCTTGCCGGCCAGGCGGACCGGCAGGCGGCCCCTGTGGCGCAGGTAGTAATGAAACACCTCGGCGAAATCCTCACATGGCATGCTGGCGGCGTAATGCGTCAGGTGGCGGTCGGGATCGTAGTCGTGTACCGCATCCGTGGACTCATACGGTCCTCCGAAGTCGCGGACAAAGCGCTTGGTGTCCATCAAGCTTTGGTGCCGGTCGGCCACGGCGTGCGCCCACTCGTGACGAAGCACGTCGGTCAACCGCGTATGCCTGCCCATAATAAAATCGGACAATTGGGCACCGGTGATTGCCGGGATGAATATATGGCGCAAATACCATCCATAGAAGCGCCACGAAGCGGCCATCCAATACACGTTTACATTGTTGAGCTGGTCGCTCCAAAATCCGAGATTATATAACTCGCGGGTGACCTGGTAGTTGGCCCTGCAGACGTCCTGGTAGGTGATGACATGCCGCCGGAGTTGGCGTGTTGTTTGCTGTTGGTGTGGCATGACGGTGGGTTGAAAGCATGTTGGAGAACTCCCGCCGGAAGGCAAGCTGCCAGCGGGAGTTTTCGTTATTCCTTATCTTATCAACTGACAGCCGCGAGCTTGCGCGTGCCCATCTGACCGAAGCGTGCCAGCACCTCACGCGCATCGCTGCGGGCAAGTTGCACGGCATTCTCGCGCAGGCGGGTCAGGCCCTCGGTGAGGCTGGTCATGGCACCACTGTCGTTGCGGTAGTCCTCTGCGCTGCGGGTGAGGAGGTCACGGCGGAATTTTTCCAATGTCGCTTCCAACTGCTGGTCACCGGCGAAGTTCAGGGTGCGGAAGCTGTCGATGAACGTCGCGAGCCGGTTCAATGTCCGTTGGTGGACACCGTTCTCAGATCCGTCGATAGTGGCCAAGACCTCGCTGGCGAGCTTGGCGGTCTCACCGGACGATGGCGGCACGCTGATTGCCACCAATGGCCGGCAACTGGCAGGTGCCCCTGCGCGCGTCACCGGGCGGGAGTTCATCCTGCCCAACGCCGCCGTGCATGTGCTGGGTTTCCCGGACTTCACCGCCCGCGATGCCGCGATCCAACAACCCGACGACGGAGATGGGCCACACGTCCAGTTCCGCTCAGGGCCGCACACGCTCATTGCCAGAACCATCGAGGGCAACTATCCGAATTACCGGCAGGTGATCCCGCGCGATTTTCTGGCGGACGTCACCATCCCTGATACCCACCGCCCCGCGCTCATCTCGTGGCTGCGGTCCCTGGATGGCAAGGGTGGCCATGGAAACTATGTGCGGCTGACCTGGGAGAAGCCCAGCCACCTCACGCTGACGCTCCGGGATTCCGAAGAGACCGGCACACATATCCATGTCCCGGTCACCATATCAGGGGAAAGCCCGCCCCCGGTAACAGCGTTCCCGCCGGGGCAACTGGCGGACGCTTTGGAAATTGGCTCCACCCTGCGCCTCATCGACGGGCTGAGTCCCGGCATGACAACCGATCCAACCGGCCCCTACTGCGTGCTCATGCCTTGCCGTTGCACCGCAGAAGACGCGCCGGAAGTCGGCGTTGAGCAGGCCGCAAAAGCCACGGTCCCGGCCATCGCGGCGTAACCTATCAAGCCCTCCCGTCAGTCCCATGGTGGATTGGCGGGAGGGTAGAGCGGGAAAATCACGGAACTCATTTTTTAGCTCGGACTTGGCCGAAGGCGTCGAACAGTTCCTGGCGCTGGGCTGGCGTGAAGCGCAGCCGGCCGTCGCTGCCGGCGCGGATGATGGCGGAG
>JBILFE010000388.1:0-4401 GCA_044351705.1 Luteolibacter sp.
TGCCGCCCCAAGGCAGCACAGGGACGAATTGTAGCGGCGCTCTATGAGCGTCGATGCGGATGAGATGCGCCGAGCCACTTTCCAATAGGTGGCGGTCATCACCGCGTTGGCGGCGCGGGCGCGAGATCGCCACTCTTTCTTGAAAACCGGCTTTTTCATCGGATCGTCGTCGATTATCTAGCAGCCTTCTTTGAGGTCTTTTGTGGTGGAGTTTTTCTGATCTGGCCCTTCGATGCCGGAGCCTTCTTTTTGGGAAGTTTTTTTGCTGGCGGCTTTGGCACTGATGCTTTCTTGGCGGGAGCCTTCTTGGATGCCGTTGATTTTGCGACGGTCTGGGTGACGGATTTCGTGGGTTTGACGGGAGGTGCGGGCGCGGGCGCTTCCGGCTCGGCGTCTTCTAACAATATGTCTTCGGCGCTTTGTGTCGCCCTTTCAGGGCTTGGATTTTTGGGGATACGAGGACCCAGGGCGGCGGCGCGATGCGCCTTGCCCTGGGCTGAGGTCTTGCGCCCCGTTGGGGCTTGGGAATTGGCGGGAGGCTTGTTAGCCCGGCGTTTTGGACGTGGGTCGGGCATGTTCAGATCAGGGTTTTAAACCCATCGAATTCGATGGGTTTGGAAAACGGGTTGTTGGGGAGAGCCATAGATCAGCGGCGGGTGGGGCGTGCTTCGAGTATGCGGCGGGCGGCGGTGATTTCGGCGGCGAGGCGGGCTTCGTCGGGGAGGGTGGTGAGGTATTCGCGGACGAGCATGGGATTGGGCAGACCGTCGAGGGCATAGCGGGCGAGCGACTCGCCTTTCTCGGTGCAGAGGATGAGACCGACGGGCGGGTTTTCGTCAGGTTCGCACCAATGCTCGCGGGCATAGTTGAGGTAGAGGTGCATCTGGCCGATATCGGCATGGCGGAGCGGTCCGGTTTTTAGGTCGATGACGACGAGGGAGCGCAGGCGGCGGTGGAAGAAGAGGAGGTCCACGCGGAACCATTCGTGGTCGATGCGCAAGCGGCGCTGGCGGGCAACGAAGGCGAAGGCGCCGCCGAGTTCTAGCAGGAAATGTTCCAGATGTTGGATGAGGGCGTCTTCGAGATCGCTCTCGGAGTATTCGTCCTTGAGGTTGAGAAATTCGAGGACGAGGGGATCGCGCACCACCTCATCGGCGGTGAGCAGATCGCCGGGTTGGGGTTTTGCGCCCTTGGCGAGCATGGCCGCCTTGTTGCGGGAAAGGGCGGTGCGTTCGTAGAACTGGCTCCCAATCTGCCTTTCCAGTTGGCGCACGCTCCACCCGCCGCGCAAGGCCTCGGTTTCGTAGAACTCACGGGCGATGGCTTTTTTGACACGCAACAAGCGGGTGTAATGGGTCCATGTCAGCGGGAAGCGGTTTGCCAGCGCGCGGAGGCTGGCGTGGGATTCTACAATCGGTGATTGTAGAATGTCCGGTGGCGGGGGAGGATTGGATTCTTCAATCGGTGATTGAAGAATTGCTGGCGGGGTCGGATCGGATTCGTCAATCAGTGATTGACGAATTGGGCCATACGGGGCGGAAGAACCGTCAATCGCTGATTGACGAATTTCCGGGTAGGCGGAAAAGAATTGACGCATCACCCTGAGTTGGATCACGCCAAATCCCCGCCCAAATCTTTTTGTTAGATCGGCGGAGAGCTTTAGCAGGACTTCCTTGCCATAATCCGCGCGCGTTTTCCCGTCCTGCTCGAAAGCCACGATCCGGCGTCCGATTTCCCAATAGGTGGCGGTCATCACCGCGTTGACGGCGCGGGCCGAGGTGCGGCGGGCGCTTTCCAAAAGCCCGGAGATGCCATCCATCAGCCCGGCGTATGAATCGGGTTTGGCGATGCTGGTTTTCCGCGGCTTGCTCATGGCTTTGGATGGCACGAAGCTGGATCTTCGTCACGAATGGCGGCGTCACCGGTGGTATGGCCGCGAATGGCCAGTGCGCGTTCACGCAAGGAGTCGAGCATGCGCAGTTTTTCGGCCACCGGTCGGGTAGCGAGGTGGTGACGCATGGCGCGTTTGCTCTGGAGGATGACTTCCTCGATCTTCATGCGGAGATGGCGGTGTTGAGTTTCTCAAGGAGCGTGGACAGACAAGCATGGGGGACGCTTGCCTGCTAGAATGATGATTTGCGGCCGCATGACAAGCTCAAGAAAGCGATTGTTCCTTTCCGGCTTCGGGATCCTGATTGGCAGCGACGGTCATAGACCGCCGCTACAATCTTCCATCCTCTTGTCTTGTGTCTTGCGTCTTCCAGTCTTCTGTCTTTCTAGAACGGCAGCTTGCCACCGAGGCCTTTGAGCATGTCCTTCATGCCGCCGGCGCCGCCCATTTGGCGCATCATGTCTTTCATTTTGCCGGGTGACTTCATCATCTTGCGCATGTCGCTGAATTGTTTGATGAGTTGGTTGACGGCCATGATGGTGGTGCCGGAGCCATCGGCGATACGCTGGCGGCGCGAGCCCTTGATAATCTCCGGGCGGCGGCGTTCCTCAAGGGTCATGGATAGAACAATCGCCTCAGTGCGCTTGAGTTTGCTGCTGTCCAGCGCCCCGCTGGGAAGTTGCTTCTTGATCTTGCTGAAACCGGGCATCAGCCCGAGCAGGCCTTCGAGCGGCCCTAATTTTTGAATCATGCGCATTTGGTCCAGAAAGTCGGTGAAGTCGAATTTGCCGGCTTGGATGCGCTTCATCGAATGCATGGCATCGGCTTCGCTGACTTTGTTAGCGACCTGTTCAACCATCGAGACGATATCGCCCATGCCGAGAATGCGGTCGGCCATGCGCTGCGGGTGGAACTCGAAAAGCTGGTCGAGTTTTTCGCCTTCGCCGGCGTATTTGATCGGCTTGCCGGTGACCGCGCGCATCGAGAGGGCGGCGCCGCCGCGGGCATCGCCATCCAGTTTGGTCAGGATGATGCCGGTGATGCCCACGGCGTCGTTGAAGTGTTGGGCGACGGAGACGGCTTGTTGGCCGGTGGCGGCGTCGGCGACGAGCAGGGTTTCCCTGGGTTTGAGAAAATCGTTGAGGCGCTGGAGTTCAGCGATGAGGCGCTGATCGATTTCCTGGCGGCCGGCGGTGTCGAAAATCAACACCGTGGCGTGTTGGGTTTCGGCCCAGATCAAGGCGTCCTTGGCGACCTTGACAACATCGGTCTCCGAAACGTGCGGGGTGTAGCAGGGGACGTCGACTTGTTTGGCGAGGGTGGCGAGTTGGTCGATGGCGGCGGGCCGATAGAGGTCGCAGGCGATGAGGACCGGGCGGCGGCCTTCTTGTTTGAGGCGGTTGGCGAGCTTGGCGGCGGAGGTGGTTTTGCCGGCACCATTGAGGCCGCAGATGAGGATGCGGGCGGGGGGATTGAGATCCAACGGGGATTGATCGCCGCCGAGCAAGGCCGCCAGTTCGTCATGGAAAATCTTGACGATTTGTTCGCCGGGTTTGATCGATTTAAGGACATCTTCGCCGACGGCTTGGGCTTGGACACGGGCAATGAAGTCCTTGGCGATGCTGAACTCGACATCGGCTTCGAGCAAGGCGATGCGGATGTCACGCAGGGCGTCGGAGATGTTTTTTTCGGAGATGCGACCCACGCCGCGGAGATTGCGGAAGGTCTTGTCGAGGCTGTCGCTGAGGGAGGAGAACATGGGGGGGGAGTTAAAAGTTAGAGGTTAAAAGTTGTTAGGTGGGAGATGCAAGACACAAGACTTGAAGACGCAAGGGAAGAGGGAATATGTCGTAACGTCTATTCTCTTGAATCTTGAAGTCTTGTGTCTTGAAGTCTTGTGTCTTGCTCATTCGCCATCGGGGAGGTAGGCGGATTCGCGGTCGATTTGGAAGGTCCAGCGCAGCGGGGTGTCCGGGGCTTTGCCTTGCATGTCCAGCCAAGTGACGGCGACTTGGCAGACGGGTTGGCGCAAGCGGCGGGTGACTTGCCAGGACAGGCACTGGGTGGCGGGATCAAACTTGGCGGGGACATCGCCGAAGCCGGAGACTTTCATGACGCAGGATTTGGGCTCGAAGTCGCGGAGGGCGGCCAGGTTGGCGGAGATAATGGGGAGGCGCGAATTGATGATTGAGCCGGCTTGCGGAGTGACTGGATAGGGTGTCGATTGTGCCAGATCGGCGATGGTGGCGGTGGGGCCGGCGGTGGCGTTAGGGGCATCGCGGAACGAGGAGGCAATCTCGAAGGTTTTGTCATAATTGCCAAGAATCATATAGCGGGGGAGGCGCATATCGGGGGACGCGCGGCTGACTTTGCCCGGCACCACGGTGAAGAGCGCGGTGTAGCCGAATTCCGTGGCAATCGGGAGCATTTCATCAATGACATAGCCGCCGGGGTAGGCATAGGTGGTGATTTTTGCAGAGAAGGTGGCTTCGAGGAAGCGTTTGGATTCG
>JBILFE010000389.1:0-4399 GCA_044351705.1 Luteolibacter sp.
GTTGGTGAGATTGCCCTCGAGCCGAAGCATGTTAGAGGTTGCGTGCCAGGTAACCTCCATCCATTTGCCGGCGCAAACGTTGCGCTCGATCACGTTGTTATCCGGCGGGACGCCATTGAAATCCGTGCCCGTGATCGGCGGACCTTCGGGTGGTCCGTAGTAGCGGTCGAGAGATTTCATCTCCGGATAGCGGTGGCGATACAACGCCAGCGGCACTGCGGCGAGCCGCTGGCGCATCGTGGTGTCCAACATGTTGTGCCAGACCGGCGAGCCGTCGAGGCCGCGGCCATCCGCGCGCACGGCGGGGTCGCAGTCCACAAACAGGTTGTTCGCGACGTGATGGTCGCGCCCGCCGCCGATGAACATGGCCCAGTGAACCTTGTAGAATATGTTGCCGAACACCTCCGTGCCGCTCACACAGTCGTCCATGTAAACGCCCATGGAGCCCATGCCCACGCCGCCGGTGTGATGAATGAAATTGTGACGGATTCGGTTTCCGCGAAAGGTGAAGTCACGGCCGGTGTAAATCGCCCCGACGTCGCCGGTCTCCAGTGCGATGTGATGGATCTCGTTGAACTCTATCAGGTGATCGTTGCCCCAAAAGAGAATCGCACAGTGCGGGTGATCGTGGATGAGATTGTGCGAAGCACGCAGACCGTCGCCGGTCATGGCCACCGCCGGCACGTAGCACTTGGACCAACGTCCGATGCGCTGGAAGTGGCAGTTCTCCACGAAATGCCCGCCCGGCGTGAGCGTCTGGCGGTCCCCGCCGGTCAATGACACTCCGCCATCGCCGGTATCTAACACGTCGCAACCCGTCACGGCGTGACCGGTGCCGCCCTCGATCACCACGCCGGTGTTACCGGTATTGCGGATGATGCAACCCGCGATGCGATTGCCCGCGCCGCCACGAATTTCGACGGCGTTGCCGCGGGTGGCCTCGAGTATCAGGCCGCGAAAGGTGACATGTGAAACGTCCCTGAGCTTGAGCAGCGGTTGATCGAGCAGGGAGAGGATCGTTTCCTGTGCATCGCCGTCTGGCGGCCAGAAGTAAAGCATGCCCGACTTGCGATCGAGATACCACTCGCCCGGCTGGTCGAGTTCTTCGAGCAGATTGAGAAAATAGAACCGCTGGTTTTTGCGAAAGCCATAGAGCCCGTGCGGTGCCGTCGTTTTGATCAGGCGCTGCGCGAAATCGAGCGAAGCAACGTGCTCGTAGGAGTTGGCCCAATCGTACGACCAATAGCCATGCACCCAGAGATCGCTGACGTCCTGCCAGCGCTGCGGCCGGTCGCCCGCGTAGTGAAAACCGCCCGGCAGTTGGCCGACGTTGCCGCCGTGCTCGTCCACATGATCCGACGCGGCGGGATAGCCTGTGATCTTCGAGAACTCCCCAGCGTTTGGCCAGCGTGCGAGCGTCATGGGCCGGTGATTGTAGAATAACTCACAATGTGCTGGCACGGCACTCCGGCTAAACCCGCGCGATTTCATCTCCGCGAAATCCGTGATGCCGAGCGCGTGGAGATCCAGCTGCAGGATGTGTCCACGCGCCGGCTCGTAGAGTCGCGCAAGCACCGTCGCATCGGAGACGGGCGCGAAGCCGGTCAACATGCGCCCGCCCAGCAAGCGAACATTCTCATTCTTGTATGCACTCCAGACCAGGGGCGATTCTGCGGTGCCGGAATCGCCGGCAATGAGTTCGAGGGCGATGGTGCGAACGTAGTCGCCGCCGCGCAGAACGATGGTCACTCCGTCTTTGGGCCATCGATCCTCCGCTTTGAGTTTGCGCGTCGCATCGCGCGCTCTCTCCATAGTGGCGAAGGGCCTCTCCTGGGTGCCAGCATTGGCGTCACGGCCGTTGGGGGCGACAAAGAATTCCGTAACGGCGAAGACGGGTGGTGCGAGGAGCAAGGCAATGACGAAGAGCAGTCGATTCATCATGGCAAAGGCTGGCATGTTGGGTTTGGAAAGTATTTTCTATCATTTCGTGCTCAGCTGCCAGTCATCCCCATACAGGAATGACCTCCCCCTGCTGCAAAACCCCGTGATCACTGAACATCCGCGGCAACGCCACCGCGCCTGAAGTCACCACCAATGCGCCAGCGAGAAGCGCCGCCTTCAAATTGTTAGTCATCCGCATGCCGCTGATACGCCTGAACCTTCCAGGATTGTTCAAACTCCATCCGCAACGAGGGTGTAGCTGGCTCCGGGTTCGGTTTCGAAACTGAGGACGCCGTTGGCAGAGCGCTCGATCTTTAACTCTCTGCCCTTGCTGGTGACGGTGAGCGGGGTGGTGCTGCGCAGCCGGCAGGGTTCTCCATTGAGCGAGCGCAGGACGCCTGCGCTGGGCTTCCCATCCTTCCAGTCGAGGTCGAGTTCAAAGCCTCCCTGGCTCGCATGCCCTTGACGGAGCCCGTGCTCCAGGCTTTCGGCAGGGCAGGGAGCATTTCGATCATTCCCATGCGTGGGATACCCCGGCGCAAACGCAATCACCGGTGGCCGACTCTCCCCTGATATGCTGACCGCGACATGGATGTGCGAGTCAGTGTCATCGGAATCCCGGAGCGTCAGCGTCAGGTGGCCTGGCTTCTCCCAGGTGAGCCGCACGTAGTTTCCATGGCCATTCTTGCCATCCAGTGACCGCAGCCATGAGATGAGCGCGGGCCGGTGGGTTTCAGGGATGGTGACGTCCGCCAGAAAATCGCGCGGGATCACCTGCCGGTAATTCGGGTAATTGCCCTCAATGGTTCTGGCAATGAGCGTGTGCGGCCCGGAGCGGAACTGGACGTGTGGCCCATCTCCGTCGCCTTACGGACCTACTTCCGGAGGGCGATCCAGAAACAGCACGCGCCAATCGAGCACCTCGCGGACGAGCAGGTCGGCGGCGTCTTCGGAAAGCTCCCGCACGGCGGGCAGGAAGGCGGTGGCGGCTGTCTCAGGTGCCTTCATTTTGGATTCCAGGCTATCGATGCGGATAATCAGGCGCGCGATGCTGGTGTGCATGGCGTGAGACCGCTTGGCGATGCGACGGAATTCGCCTTGGTTGTTGATGGCGGCCAGTGCGCCGCCGACGGCTGGCAGAAAGCCGCAGAAAAACGTCAGCAGATGGCCGGGTATGGGCGCATGGATCAGATGCAGCACACAGGCCAGAATCGTTAGGCCAAGCGCGATACCGATGCCGAGGTGCAACCGGGACTCGATGGATTCCCCACGACGCTCGCCACTCCGATGGAATCCGACCTGGCCTTTTAGGTAGGTCCGGAGTTGACGCAAATGATCTAACAAATAACCACGATCCAGTGTGGTGGTGGTGAGTCCCATGGCGCGGGTGACGGCGCGCAGGTACCAGTTCATCCAGGTGGCTTCCGGCAAGCCATGCATGGCATGGTGGGCGGGGACCGGCGGCAACGGTGGCTTGCCACAAATCGGCGCCACAATCCGCAGGTGACGGATCAATTCCGCCGCGAGCCGGCAGTCCAGCCAGCGCTCGTGCCACTGTCGTGCGCGGGCTAACAAAAACAACCCGAGCACCAGCACGATGCAGACCAACTCCAGCGCGCACGACAATCTTTCCAACCTGACACGTCCCAACCCCAACGGCAGCAATGCGAGGCCCACAGCGGCCGCTGCGAGCAAATAACATAAGATGAACCCGCTGCGGTAGCGGTCCGCATACAAGTCCGCCAGCTTGTCAGGCCAGGCGTAGAACGGGCGCAACCGGTTCACCAAGGCGGCTGCCGGGGTGGATTCGTCACGCGGCCAGTCATCTAACACGTCGTCCTCAAAGGGTCTGACTTTGCAGGAAGCAACGGCGAATTTCAAATCGCCGACCCCATTGCGGAAGGTTTTCCACAGCACTGCCGCGTTCCATCGTGGCTGGGTTGCCGCGTAATAGCGGCGCAGGCATTCCAACGGGGATTCCTGTTTGCGGTGGGCGACCTGTCGCGTTTCGTCGACGTTCGGGCCGGGCAATGACAACGCTGCACAAACCGCCTGCCTAACATCGGCGAGGCTGGTGAGTCCTCCGGGGGCTGCGGCCATGGGCCAATGATGCGGCGCCTTGGCATTCACCACCACCACCGGCACACCGGCTTTCTTTGCGGCTGCCAACGTCTCCGCCGTGCCGCCTATTTTGTCCTGCGTCATGTCACCATCCCACACCACGATCAGCAAATCGGACAAACCCACCACCACCCTGCCGCAGCTGCCATACGGATTGTTGTCGCCGCTGCTGCCGCGTACCCCGTCAAGTTGCAGGCAGTGTAAGCGGTCTGCATGTGCTGCTTCATCCAGGATGCTCCTGAACCGGTTGAGCGAATCCTCTTCCAGAGCGGCATCTCCGACAAAATCCTTTTCATACTCGGCCTGTGGAAACGGCATCACACAGCTCAAGTCCCAG
>JBILFE010000390.1:0-4396 GCA_044351705.1 Luteolibacter sp.
TTGTGCCACCCCTCGAACCTGGCGAGCAAGGCATTGGTGGCTTCGTTGTTTTTGCGCACGGGATCCTCCGGGGTGGCACCATGCGGGAAGATCGCGAATAACAAGACCGGAGTCTTGGGAAAGCGTTGATAGAGGCGGTCCACGATGGCGCCGATACCTGCCGCGATTGACTCAGGCGGGTCTTTGCGCAAGCGGGTGTTGTTGGTGCCGAGCATCAGCACGATCACTTTAGGCGCGAGCGCGCCCGCCAATTCGCCGTTGTCCAAGCGCCACAGCACATCCTCGGTCTTGTCGCCTGGAAAGCCGAAGTTGGCGGCTGTAAAGGGCGCTATGACCTTGTCCCACGCGGCTTTGCCCGGGCCGGCCCAATTTGCAGTGATCGAATCGCCAAGGAACAACACATCGAAGCCGCCGGCCTTGGCTTGATCACAGAACTTCATGTGGCCCTTGGTGGGCTTGCCTGAGCGCGTGCCCAATACCGGCACTATCGCCGGGGTGTCCGGCGGCACCTGCGGCACCGGATTGGTATCGGCGGCCCTGGCAAATCCGGCGAGCAGGGCGATGGCGAGGAGTGTTCGGGCGGTTCGCCTGATGAGGATGATGGGAATGATCGGACGCATGGCAATGATGGTGGCTGATGGAATTTATGCTTGAGTGATCACTCGGCAGCGGAAACTTACTGCGTTGCCACCAAGACACGAGCTTTTGTTGTTTTCTTCTCAATCTGCTTCTTACCGATTCACCGATCAACTGAAACACTGAAGTACCGCAGCATCGGCGCACCTACCGAGGTGACGCCCGTTGCAAGAGCCGGTGGCCGGACCGGATGGGGGATGAAGAGGTGCTTCGGTATTTCGGTTGGGTGGTGTTTCGGTGAAGGAAAGAAATCCCTTGCCGCTGAGAATACCCGTCCGGTTCGCTGGGTCGAGAAATCTTTCGAAGGGCCAACCGCGAAATTTCCCATGGCACCCGGGCGGTTGGCGGCTATACATCATGCATGAACACCTCGGCTGCTACAACCCACAACAAGCTTATCGGGTATTTGTTCTGGATCTTCGGCTTCACCGGTTCGCACCGGTTTTACTACGGCAAGCCGGTCACGGGAGTGATCTGGTTGCTTACCGCCGGGCTGCTTGGAATCGGCTGGATCATTGACGCGTTTCTCATTCCCGGAATGGACGACGATGCCAACCGCCGCTACACCACGGGGCACTATGATTATTCCGTGGCGTGGATTCTACAGATGTTTCTCGGGGTGCTTGGAATCCACCGGTTCTATATCGGCAAGATCGGCACCGGCATCCTGTGGCTTGTTGGGGCTCGGTTGGCTGTATGATTTCTGCACCCTCAACGGCCAGGTAGATGAGCGTAACCGCCGATAAGAGCGAGTGATGGAAGACTATGGCTGGAGGTGCGCGGCGACCGGCGACGGCGAGGCCGCCGCCACCCCGAAAAGATGTGGCCCCAGCCTGGTAACCCCGGACACGGCGACGGGTCGATTCGCCGCCCGGAAAAATACTTTCACCGGATTGTAATTTTTAATAGACAGCAATCGTATTTAGTGGCATTACTACTGACATGAACCTTGACCAACTCATCGACCACGCCAACACCCGCCTGAGCGAACTGGGTCTGGACCAGATCGGGGACGGGCGGATTTCGGCGCGGTTCAATGCCCGCAATGTGCGCTTTCTGCGCCAGGCCGGGGTGATTTCCAGACCGGACGGGCACGGTCCTGGTGCCAGCTGGAATGAAAACCACCTGCAGCAACTTGTCACCGCGCGGGCGCTGCAAGCCCGTGGCATGTCGGTCACCGAGGTCCAACAACGGATTCAGGGGTTGGATTCGGCCAGCCTCCGCAAGCTGGAGAAGGAATCCCTGACGATTCCAGACGAGGTGCCTGAGATACCGGCCTGCTCGTCGTGGCAAGTCGCGCCGGGATTCATTCTCGTGAGCACCCGCCGCCAAATCCTTTCGCCCGCCAAGCTCCACCAAATCCAACGCATCCTTCACACACCCTGATGAAAGCACGAAATAACAACGAAGCAGAATCCACCAATCGACAGGCCACCGGTCTGTTTGTTTATGCCAACGGCAAGCGCAGTGTCCCGTTGCCGCTCAAATCCATCGACACCCGGTTTGAGGCGTGCGGCGATTGTGCATCAGTGGTGCTTGAGCAAATTTTTGAGTTTGCGGGCCCCAATCCGGTGGATGTTCTCTACACGTTTCCATTGCCGGAAAATTCCTCGGTCCATGATTGTGAAATGCGGGTCGGCGCCCGCTCGGTGAAGGCGAAAATCAAACCATTGGAGGATGCGCGGAGGGATTATCGGAAGGCCAAGGCGGCGGGTCATCGTGCCGCCCTGGTGGAAACCGTCCGCGACAACCTCTTCGAGTTGCAACTCGGCAACGTCCAACCCGGCGATGAAATCGTCATCCGCCTGTCATTCATCGTGCCGCTTTCGGGCGAGTCGGCACTGCGCCGCCGTTTGCGCATTCCAACCTGCCCGGGCGTCCGCTACATCCCCGGCCGCCCGGTGGGTGCGGATGGCGGAACCGATCTGGTGCCAGATGCCGGTCGCCTCAACCCGCTGCGTATCGGCGCTGATGACCCGGATGCCGCGGTGTTCTACTGCGCCGGCACCATTGTCGGCGGATCCAACGTCGAGTCACCGTCCCATGAAATTGAAATCCTTCCACCAACCCCGGATGGCAAAATGGCGGTGATGTCCATTGATGAAAGCGACAGCCCGGACCGCGATTTCATCCTATCATGGGAACCGGTCGGAGCCCCACTCGCCCTCATGGGTGCCGACAATCCCGATTACCTGTTGTGTTCAATCCATGCCCCGGCCGATCTTCCCGAGGAGCGCGGCGCCCGCGATATATTCTTTCTGCTGGACTCCTCGGGCAGCATGTCGGGACCAAACTGGTCTGCCCTGGTTGAGGCGTTTGAACTTGCCTTGGCGGGGCTCGCCACCCACGACCGTGTCTCGGTGGACGTGTTTGACTCGCTGCTGCAATCCATCAGCCAGGGCTTGCTGGACGCACACAGCCCCCAAGCCCTCAATCTTCCTGCCCGCCTCCGCAAGCATAAGCCCAGTGGCGGCACCGAATTCACCAGCGCTTTTGATGAAACGATCTCCAAGGCCCGCAAGGCGCGCCGACCAGTCATTATTGTCATCACCGATGGCCAGTTCGGCGACGAGGCGCGTGCCTGCGCCATAGCCGCAGCTTGTAACGTCGAAGTCCACATGATCGGCATCGACGCCAATGTGAATGAAACGGCACTGCAAAAAATGAGAATTCCCGCATTGCAGAACTTGGCCATGTGTTTTCGACATCCCGAAAGCCCAGTCAGGACGATGCGGGAAATCCGGCTGCCAGTCTTTCGTTGTGTCGGTGCGAGGATTCCGGCGAGTGGTTTTTCGCAGGGGTGGAGGATGGCCAGCAATGTTTGAAGGAAGTGTCCGCCTTCCGGATGTTCCAAGACTCGTTATGGGAGCCGGAAGGCGACGCAGAAGACGACGAGCCCATAGGAGATCGCATCCGCTTTTTCAAGACTGGCAATAGCGACGATGCCTTGATGTGGATGAACTCGCAGAATGGGCGGATCAGTGCCGTGCAACAGGACGGTTTTTTCCCTCTGAAGGAATTCGTGGACTGTCCCACTTCCGGGGTGCCCTTGATCAAGCGGGCGAGGTTTTTCATTTCACCGTCCCGGCTCACGCTCTCCATCATTGCCGAGTCCCTTTTGGCGGAGATGCCACCCATGCCGGGTCCCGTGGCAGGCTGCCGCCCCGGTGGAGGCCGCCGCTTGATCGCCTTCAGCGACAGTCGCAAAGAGGCGGCTCGCATGGGCCCAACCCTTCAAGCCCAGCACGAACAGCAAATCCTCCGCGCCGTTATTGCGAGGGTGTTCACGGAGGATGCGCCACGGCAACATGCGAAGCTTCGCGATCAGTTGGCCGCTTTGCAAGCTGGGCCGAATCTCGGTGGCGTGTTAGATGAAGTGATCAATAACATCATTCAGGAAAGAGACCGGTTAGAATACGGCTTGAGCCTCGATGATCTGGTTAATTGCATCGGCCAGCGTGAAGAGTTGCTACAACTCATTGACGATCTGGCGCGGATAAATCACAAAGAAGCCAATGCGCATAATGATTGGCAGAACAACCAAGTCGCCGTTGGCGATATTGGGTTTCTCAAGAAGCGGGTGGGTGTGGAACTGGCCCGGAGGGCGAGTTGGCCAAGCCTCACGGTTGAAACCACAGGCCTCATTGAAGTCATCTATCCGGGCATTGAAGAACTGGCCATGCCTGAGGGTATTGGTGCCATAGGCACGCACGACGGTAGGGAACTCCTTCGCCCACATTGGCCGACCTTTCTGCAATTG
>JBILFE010000392.1:0-4387 GCA_044351705.1 Luteolibacter sp.
CGCGCCGGCGCTGGTTTTTGCCAGACCGGCAAAGGTGCTGACAACGCCATCGCGGGTTATTTTGCGGATGGCGCCATTGCCGGTATCCGCCACGTAAAGGTTGCCATGTGGGTCCACCACAATTCCTTGCGGTTGGCAGAAGCGCGCTGCCGTGCCCCGGCCATTGACGTAGCCGGACATGCTGGAGCTGCCAGCCAGGATCTGCCACTGATAGGTTGTTGCGTCGGGGTGCGCAGCGACGTCCGCAGAGGGCACTGGATGGGAACGGCTGGCTCGGCCGCGGCGATCCGGTGTCACGTCGCGCGGGGTGGTGGGCTCCGGTGGCGGCTTGCAGCCGGTCCACAACAATAACCCGGCAAAGACAACACAAAGAATGGCTGGGCAACCCAAATGGGTTGCAGGCATAGCTCGGTTGCAGGTGTCGGTGGCGAGCCAATACATGGTTTAATACCTCACAGGCTTGGAATCCTTGGTACGCGCGGGAACCTAGAGGTCGCCCAGCGCGGCTAACCGGCTCTCCAGATCATCCGGCCAGCCCTTGTCATCGAGTGGCAGCAGCACGACCATGCCGTCGCGCGCATCGATCATCACCTCGCCGACGGGCAGCGCGTATTTTTTGGGAAGCCTCACCGCAAGGCTGCCGCCATTACGGAATACTTTGGTGCGATCCATGACTTGAGCTTACCCAGATCAAGTTCGGAAGCGATAAAATACACCGTCTCAGGTGTGTTTTATTGGCAAGCCTGTCAGCGTGGAGTGCCGGCCGCTGGCGGCCACAGCGAGCGCCAATAGGCCTGGTCCATGGCAAACGGATCGAAGGGGTCTGTGGCGGGATCGTAGGCATCAGCAAGGAGTCCGAACCGTTTCATCTCCCGCACATACTGGAAATTGGGCTTCCAACCGGGGGTGCCCCAGGGCGGGCGGGCGTCGTAGAGCGCCTTGCCGCTGTTGATGGATGTTAGCAAGGTTTGATAGTCCGGGTCATTCTTGTCGCTGAAGACGGTCTTGCCGCAGCGCGCGTAGCCACCCGCCGCTTTGGCCAGAGGCGCGAGCAGGATGCTGGAGGATTCGGGTTGGGTGTAATTGACCAGCATCGCGGCGTCGTAGAGGCGGACGGGGTCGTTAGGCAGGATGATGCGCTCGTGTTGGCCAGTCGGGCGTCCTGCCAATGAGCGTTCCTTGTCGCGGCGCAGTCCCCAATTGAAGGGCAGGGCGGAGACGTTGCGCTCGGCGGTGTTGTGATGGCACTGGTTGCAGCGGCGGGCGAACACATCGCGGCATTCGCCGAAAATCTTGTTGCCCGCACGCCCGTAGTATCCTTGCTCCTCGGTGTTGCGCAGGGCCGCGTAGCTGCCGCCGTACGGCGCGCCCGCTTCGATCCAGAGCCACACCCTGCGCCACTCCTCAGGCGAGACCCGCACCTTCTTATGGCCGCCGGCAAGCCGGTCTAACAACGGGCTGGCGGCGCTGCCGATGCTGCGTGGTGGTTGGTTGCCCAGCCCGTTGCGGCCGTCCATCACCTCGCGGCGGGTGAGCAGCGCGATATAGGCGTTGGAGAAGCGCGGCGTCTGGGCGGCGGCCAGATTGAGGTTGGCCGCGCGGTCCTTGGGATTGTGGCAGGTGACGCAGTGGCGGTCGAGGATCGGTTGGATGTCGCGCTGAAAATCGAGCACGTCGGGTTGGCCCTCAAACTTGCGAATGACTGACGGCGGTCTTTGCAACGCCTGCAACGCCGCGCCGCGGTACCCGGAGCCGGTGCCGGGGGCGCTGGCACGTTCCTCGTGGCAGCCGAGGCAGGTGAAGGTTTCGCCCGGCACCAGGTTGGCAAAACTCTGCATGCGTTTCACCGAGCGCTCATTGGCATCCAGCGAGACAAAGAAAAGCGAGCGACCGGCAGGTGCGATGAACGAGGCGCTGCCATCGGGTTCGACCGGCACGGTACCAAGCACGCGTTCGAGGTTGAACGAGCCATGGTCGGATGTCAGATCCATGCCGCCGCTGAAGTTCACCGGTTTGGGCAGCGGTTCCAACACCAGGAGTTGTTTGATATCGCCGCGTTTGACACCGGCCATGTTGCGGCCCGCATAAACGTCAACGAGCACAAACTGGCCGCTATCGGTGGCGGGCTTCACTTGGCTGGCGATGACCGGTTCCCGCGGCCGGGCACGCAGCACGCGGGGTTCGTGCACCGCCACGCCCGGATCGGTATAGACCGCCTGCTCATGGCCATCGCGGTGCATCACGATGATTTGTTTGTCGCGGGCCATGAGGAAAAGGTCCTGCGAGAGCGGCTGGGGGTCGCGGATGCGGCCGTTGTTGCTGAGGCGGCGGGCGGATGGGATGTCGTCCGGCCCTCGCTGCGCGGAAACCAGGGTGGCGAATCCGGCGTGTTCGTTGGCGCCGTGATGGGGCGAGAAACTGGCGATGATATCCTGGCTGCCAGGCACGGGTTGGGCGTCGATCATCAGGGTCCACGAGTGCATGTTGCCATAAAAGACGTTCACGCCGGAGCCGTCGGGGTTCATGGTCCAGAGGTGGTGGTACTCAACTTGGGAGCGGTCCACATACTCCCAGCGCATGTATAGGATGCGTCCGTCAGGCATGACGGCTGGAGTGTTGTCATGTTCGATGTTGGCGGAGATCACGGTGATGGCGGAGCCATCCGGCTTGCAGCGGTGGAGCGTGGCGACCTGGGTATACCAGCAGCTCACCCAGCGCTTGCAGCGCGTGGAGACAAACACCAAGTCGCCGTCAGGCAGGCGGCACGGCTCGATGTCATCCCATGGACCGTCGGTGAGCTGCTTGAGCCCCGAGCCATCGGATTGCATTTCATATAGATGATAGAAGTCGGTCCCGGCGGGACGGTATGAAAACACCAGCGTGTGGCCGTCATAATCCACATGCGGATCGCGGATGCTGCCGCCTTGCGCGTCTAACAGCGTGGTCTTCACCTGTGTGCGCAGGTTGTAGCGGTAGAGCACGCCCTGATCGGGCTTGCCGTTGCCGGCGTAGGCCTTCTTGCCGGCATCGTCGCAGAAATACCCGATGTTGGCATACCAGTGGCCGTCGTCATAGCGGCCGCGCGTGCAAAACACAATCTCCGGCGAGTCCTTGAGCGGTCCGGCCAACGCCTCGTCCAGCAGGTCGGCCCGGGCCGCCGCCAGCCATGTGGTTAGTATAACTCCCAGAGCTGCCAGAAAATGGATTTTGTGATGATTGTGCATGGGAAATGTGCTTGTATTGAGATGTTACGCAGATCGGGTTGTATCGGTCGCGGCGGCCGGGTTGACAGCGGCGATCGAGATATAGTCACTGAACAGCTTGCTCACGACCGGGTTATCCTGCGCCAGGCACACCACGCGCAATGAAGTAACCCACAAACCCATTATTGCGCAAAATATAACGAATCGATGTAACATCAGTTTATTCCTTTCAACACATGTTCCCCCCAAGCGAGCTTGGTCGGGCCGGTGTTCAGAGGCTAGCTAAATTTAATGAAATGTCTTGCTTTGTGTGCAGAACGTCTTACTTTCGACCCGTGACCAACCTTACCGTCAAAATTCCACCTGAGTTGAAAGCGAGTGTGGAAGAGCGGGCACGCATGACAGGCCGCTCGGTGTCCGCGATCGTCCGCGAGTCCTTGCGCGAGACCATCCGGCCTCCGAAATCCGGGAGGGCACCGAGTTTGCTTGAACGGGCGGGGGATTTGTGCGGTTGTTTTGACAGCGGTACGGAGGATTTGGCCAGCAATCCCAACCACTTGGAAGGTTTCGGCAAATGACGGCGGTGATTTGTGACGCCGGTCCGCTCGTCGCACTCTTGGACCGGCGGGAGCAATGGCATTCCTGGGCTGCCGCGCAGTTTTCCCGGCTCCATGAACCGGTTTTCACGTGCGAGGCCGCCCTGGCCGAAGTAGCCTTCTTGACCCGAGGGCGAGGCCTCCCTGCCCACCATTTCATGCAGTTGCTGCATCGCGGACTGGTGAAGGTGGATTTTGACTTTGAGGGGGAATGGCGTGCGGTCGGCACATTGCTGGAAGTTTATGCGGACTTGCCGATGTCTCTGGCCGATGCCTGCCTCGTGCGCATGAGTGAACTGCATGCCAAGAGCGTGGTTTTCACCTTGGATCGGGATTTCCAGATCTATCGGAAGAACCGCCGCCTGAAGATCCCACTGCTGGCACCGTTTGTGTGATGTCCGGTAGAAAGCGGCAATAGGAGAGTGGGGAGTGGGGAACACCTCAAGGAAGATTTTGGTAAAATCATGAAGAGGTTAGAACAGGGGGCAGAGCCACTGACGAACGGGGCCGGTTATTTTAATGGGATGAATGGGGGTGGATGGATTACGGCTTGTCCACTTCATATGCCGCCTGACGCGCAGTGATGTC
>JBILFE010000514.1:0-3535 GCA_044351705.1 Luteolibacter sp.
CCGGACGCGTCGCCCCATGAGCCACCAGATAGGCTTTGCCGTCCGGCGAGTGCGCCATATTCTTGCCAAAATCCACAAAATGAGGTGCGCCGATCTTGACCCGGGCGCCCGGTTTGCCCGTCATGAATTCCGACTGCTCATATTTCGGTGTCATTTTCCACATTTGGACCTGACGCCCCTCTTTTGCCGATTCACCGAAGAGCGGATTGAGTGCGGTGCGGGTCTCCGGGAGCCAGCTTGCTCCAAAATCCAAGGACAGGTTGAACCCCGCAAAAGGTCCCATGATATCCCAGGGATCTTTGTGCCAGTCCAGAGTATAGGTCCCATAATACCAGACGCCGTTGTAAACCAGGCTTCCGCACGGATACTGACCGCCATAGGGATACGGCTCATGTTCCATCACCCCGGCACGCGTGATTTTGAGGTCCATCGGATCAGATCCCTCGATGACCGCATATCCCGTGACGGGGCGCTTCAGGTTGTCAAAATTGTATCCTGACCCCGAGAAAACTTCGTTGACCGTTCCATCCGTAAAAGGAGAGTAGAGTTTGTCGTCACTCGCCCAGGATGGATACCAGGTGTCGGCCCCGGTGTATGTCCTGCTCCTGCCTGTGAAAAAGACCCCTAAAGTATCCTCCGAGGTCTTGAATGGGCAGTTGTCGGGCGGCACGGACTTCCAGAGAAATCCCTTTTTGTCAGCAACTGGCGCGAGCGTGTCGCCGGCCGTTGAAACGCCGACTGCAACGATTGCAATCATGATGGATAAAGACAAAGCATTCTCAGGAATATCAATTGTCGTCTTCATGGATTTGGCTGGATCACCGGGTGAGCGGAGCACACAAGTCCGTCAAGGCAGACTCCAAGTTAGGGAATCTAAAGCCAAAGCCACCGGCGGCGAGCGCGTCGGGCACGACCCGCTGGCTATCTAACAACATGGCACCGAATCCACCGAGTGCCAGCTTGAGCGCGAATGCCGGTACCGGCAGCAGCGCCGGGCGGTGCAGCGCCGCCGCCAACATGCGGGTGAAATCCGCGTTGCGTTGAGGCTCAGGCGCGGTGGCGTTGACCGCGCCCCGCATGTCTGGCGAGTTCACCGCATGCACGATGGCGGCACGCAGGTCGTCCAAATGAATCCAGGACAGCCACTGGTGCCCTGTGCCCAGACGCCCTCCCAACCCGTAAGTAAACACGCGCCTCAGCCGCTCAAATGCCAGCCCGTCCCGCCCTAACACCATGCCCAGCCGCAGGCACACCACCCGCACGCCGAGCGCCTCCGCCTCCACAGCGGCAGCTTCCCAGTCCCGGCACAAGTCCGCTAGAAATCCGCTACCGGGCGCTGCAAATTCAGTTAGAACAGCGTCACCGCCGTCGCCGTAATACCCGACGGCCGAGGTATTCAGCAACAGCTCGGGCCGCTCCCCCGCCGGCAAGCGGCGGATGGCTGCCACCACGCGGCGGGTGACATCGATGCGGCTATCGCGCATGCGGCGGCAGGCGTCCTGGGTCCAGCGCTGGGCCACCGACTCACCGGCTAGGTTGATCACCACGCGGTGTCCTGACAAATCCAGTGTAGACGGGGATTGCCAGCGATCCACGCCGGGCAAGCTGCCGGTGCCCGCGCGGCTCACCCCGGTGACCGACATCCCGTGCGCCGCGAGCAACCTGGGCAAGTCGCGCCCGACAAAGCCCGTCACCCCGAGTATGGCCGCGCGTGGGTCGTTTTGCATGCCACATTCTACATGCAAGGAACGCCACTTGCCAAGCGTCGTCTTTTTCCGTGGCTGCAGCAGACGGGATTTGGCAAGTCCCGCTCGTTGCCTCCTCCCAACTTTCCCGCCAAGCCGCCGCCGGAATGAAAATGCTGCAATTTTCTCAAAATAGGAGTGGCTAGATGGGACTCCGCGCGTCATAATCGGCGCGTCATGACTAACAACAATCTCAGCGTGTTTACCTCCTTCCCGAAAATCGGCATCCGCCCGGCCATTGATGGTCGCTACGGCGGCGTGCGCGAATCGCTCGAAGACCAGACCATGGAAATGGCCCGTTCCGCAGCCAACCTGATTTCCTCCTCGCTGCGTTATCCGGATGGTTCGCCCGTCGTTTGCGTGATCTCCGACACTTGCATCGGTGGCCTGCCTGAAGCCAGCGCCTGCGCGGAAAAGTTCGCCCGCGAAAACGTCGGCGTCTCGCTCACCGTCACCCCCTGCTGGTGCTACGGTTCGGAAACCATGGACATGGACCCGTTGCTGCCCAAGGCAGTGTGGGGGTTCAATGGCACCGAGCGTCCGGGCGCGGTCTATCTGGCTGCGGTGCTGGCCGGCCACACCCAGAAAGGCCTGCCCGCGTTTGGCATCTATGGTCGCGACGTCCAACCCGCCGGCGATACCAACATCCCTGAAAACGTCCGCGATAAAATCCTCAGCTTCGCCCGTTGCGGCCTGGCCGTGGCCCTCATGCGCGGCAAAGCTTACCTCTCGATGGGTGGCACCTCCATGGGCATCGCCGGCTCCATGATCGATTACTCGTTGTGGGAAAAATACTTCGGCATGCGCGTCGAGGACATCGACATGTCCGAGTTTGTCGGCCGCATGAAAAAGGGTCAGTTCGACCAGGAAGAATACCAGGCGGCCCTCGCCTGGGTCAAAGCCAACTGCCCGGAAGGCAAAGACTACAACGGTGACTCCGGCACACGCAGTCGTGAGCAACTCGACACCGAATGGGAAGACAACGTCAAGATGGCCCTCATCGCCCGCGACCTCATGGTCGGCAATCCCAAGCTCGCCGAGGCCGGCCTCAAGGAACAAGCACGCGGCCGCAATGCCATTGCCTCCGGCTTCCAGGGCCAGCGCCAATGGACCGACCACTTCCCTAACGGCGACTTCCTCGAAGCGATCCTGTCCTCGTCCTTTGACTGGAATGGCAAGCGCGCGCCCTACATTGTGGCCACCGAAAACGACGCGCTCAACGGCGCAGGCATGCTCTTTGGTTGGCTGCTCACCAACACCGCTCAGATCTTCGCCGACCTCCGCACCTATTGGAGCGTGGATGCCATTGAAAAGGCCTCCGGCAAACGCCTCTGCCATGAACGGGTGGGCGATGGCATCCTCCACCTGATCAACTCCGGCCCGGCAGCCCTGGATGGCACCGGCGAATGCACCGATGCGCAAGGCAAGCCAATCATGAAACCGCATTGGGACATCACCGATGAGGAAGTCAAAAAATGCCTCGCTGCCACCACCTGGCATCCGTCGATTTCCGAATACTTCCCCGGCGGCGGCATGAGCACCCGCTACCGCACCCGCGGCGGCATGCCTGCCACGATGATCCGCCTCAACCTCGTCGATGGCCTCGGCCCGGCCCTGCAAATCGCCGAAGGCTACACCATCGAGCTGCCCGAGGACATCCACGATGCCCTTGATCAACGCACCAATCCAACTTGGCCGACCACTTGGTTCGCGCCCATCCTCAATGGGGAGGGTCCGTTCCGCAGCGCCTACGATGTGATGAACAACTGGGGGGCCAACCATTGCGTCAT
>JBILFE010000394.1:0-4374 GCA_044351705.1 Luteolibacter sp.
GATCCGCTGGCCAACGCGGATTCTTGAAATCCGGCGGAATTTGTCTTTAGGCAGGATTGCCTATACCGGCGGCGGTTTGGAACCCCGTCAAGGAGAGTGGGCGTCCCGCCCACCTTGCCCATGTGCAGCCAATGCCAAGCGGAATTCCTCTACTCATTGGCTCACCATGGGCCATGGCGGCCAGAGGCCGCCACTCCGTGAGTACCGGATCAAATTTCCACATCCTACTGCCTTGACATCCCGCTACCGCACAGTTACCGTGCCGCACAGTCATGAAGAACATCACCTTGAAAATCGATGCGGAGACCTATCGCAAGGCGCGGATTCGTGCGGCGAGGGAGGGCACGTCGGTCAGCGCGATGGTCCGGAAATTCCTGATTGCCCAGGCAGACGAGGAAGACGGGCGGCAGACCCGCCGGGTGGCGGCGCTGGAGGAACTCTATCGCCTGGCAGAGGCTCGCGGGCAGATCCGCACCGAACCGCTGAAGCCTTTCACGAGAGACGAGATTTATGCCGAACGCTTTCGTTGACACCAATGTGTTGGTATATGCGGCGGATGAGTCGCTGCCGAGCGGGCGAAAAACCCGGATCGCGCGCGAGTTGCTCCGCCAGCGGGATTTGTATCTATCGGCGCAAGTCCTCAATGAATTCACGGTAAGCGCACGGAGTTCGACCAAGTTGAACCTCGGCACCCAACAGGAGCAGGAATGGCTGAGCCGTTGGTTGCTCTTTCCCGTGGCACCGGTTGCGGTCGAGACATTCCTAGCTGCGTTAGCCATCCACCACCGCTATCAGATATCCCATTGGGACGCCCTCATCCTCGCCTCAGCCCGCGAACTCGACTGCACGGTGGTCTATTCGGAAGATCTCAACCATGGCCAGGACTTTGACGGCGTGAAAGTGATTAATCCCTTCCTATAGCGGTGGCTTTACCCCAAATCGTGGCTGCGGCGTCCCGCCGCAGACCGTGGCCGGAGCGTCCCAGCACTCTTTCTCTGTCCCT
This sequence comes from Luteolibacter sp., assembly GCA_044351705.1. Taxonomy (GTDB): domain Bacteria; phylum Verrucomicrobiota; class Verrucomicrobiia; order Verrucomicrobiales; family Akkermansiaceae; genus Luteolibacter. The sequence continues at coordinate 1,004 of JBILFE010000394.1, forward strand.
TTGTAAAACGCGCTGAGCACTCGAGGATTTCCCATCAGAGAAAAGGACAGAGAAACAGTCTTGATTTCGTCCCGACCATGCCCGCCATCAGGCGTGTTAGGTGCAAATTGAACAGTATTGGGCTGGACGCCTGTTCTCCTATCAAAAAGAGCTAAACACAGTATTGGGCGTCCTGCCCACATTGCCCATGAGCTGCCAATGCCAAGCGCAATCCCTCTACTCATTGGCTCACCATGGGCCATGGCGGGCAGCGCCCGCCACCGCTTGAGTGGGCGCAATTGAGTTGCGGCAATCTTCGTCTTGCATTCAAAATTCAAAATCGCCCACCAGGCGGACTCGTGGGCGCGGCGAGGCCATCACGCCCTAGCTGCGGCTGTCACAGCTTTTTTCTTTGACGCCACTGCTGTCAGGCGCTAGCGTCTGACGCATGACAAGCCTGCCGTTGCGCGAATTGCTCCGACATCCCACGGCCGTGAAAAAGCTCACGGCGGCCGGTCTGAGTGTGCAGGTCACCGATAACGGCAAGCCCTTATGGGTGCTGCGCTCAGCAACAGCGCCTGCACTGGCAGATGCTGACAAGCAGTTTGTGGATGACGAACTCGATGCCATGCTCGAGGAACGCTGCTCCACGCATTCTGCGGCGCAACTGGTGATGGATTCCCGGATGCCATGACCTACGGAGACTCAAGTTTCGTGCTGCGCATGCTGACCAACGAAGTCGGCTCCGCAATGGCTGTGGCGGCTTTTCGCCGACTCGGACGGCCAGCCTTGGCCTTCAGCCCACTGCATGAGATAGAGATCAGGAACGGATTGCGCATGAAGGCGTTCATGGAAATGAGGTCGCGGACGGCACCTGGCAAGGCGGAATCTGAGAAAGGGACAGAGAAACAGTCTTGATGGATTCAAATCCTTTCACTCCGCTTGGACCAGTCATTCAGGCGGCGGCCTGTCGGTGTTTCACCTGCAGCGTGAGACCCCCGAAGACATCAACGTCTTGTGCGATAGCGGAGCAGCAGCGCACTGGCGAGTAAAGAAGCCAGGCCGACGCTCTGTCCCGGCTCAGGAATAGCGCTTATCTCTCCTCCAAACGAGATGGCAAACGTTGGATAGCTGCCAGCGCTGTTCGAGTAGTTGGGTGTGTTGTTCCTGAAGGTGTCGAGCATCGTGAAGCCGTTGGTCACCGTGTATTCGTCGTTCGTAGTTCCGTCGGCAAAACCGGTTGTCCGGCGCAAGGCGACCGGAGAGGAGGGACTGTAGACGATGAGAGAATAAGCAGTGTTCGGCTCGAGTCGGTAGCCCGTGATGTTCGGCAGTTCAACCGACGTTAGATTCAATGTGAAGGCCGTAGGGCTGGTTCCCGGGAACGTGAAACTGACCCGGTCGGTCGCATAAACGGTGCTGTTGGCAACCGCAGAATAGGCCGTGTCGTTGTTGGTTCCATGAATCGCGATCTGGAACGATCCTGGTGTCGCCCCCCCGCCATTCATTTCCAGGCTGGCCCAGTCGATCTGAAAATCCCCGGATGAACCGGTCATGAAGGCGTAGCCGAGGTTCGACGTGTAGGCCGTGCCAGTCGGCACCGAACTGGATCCATTGGTGGCATTCGTGGGGGTGATATACGTGACGAGAGATCCCAACGCTGAAGACGCGAGCCCCCCGAAAACCATGAGGACGATGACCGCATTACCCAATGCAGCGGTTTTCATGAATGGATACGTCCGTGATATGGTGGTAGAGGCAAGGGCGAGGGAGGCAGAACGGGGCTCGTTGCGGGCGGGTTTCGATGGAGTGGGCTTGTTTTTCATAGACTGGAGGACTCAATATGGGTTGATGTTTCTTGCCAATCGCGGTGAGGAATTTCCGTTGGTCGAGGCGGATCATAGAAATCCGGCGAATTTAGTCAAGGCCGCGCAACTTTTTTTCTGTAAAAGTTCTCAGGGTGGATTTGGAGGCGGGTTTCAAACGGTTGTTGTTTTGTTAGTTTTGGGTGGTTTCGAGTGAGTGTGGTGCGGTTAGGGTGAGGTAGGATTTGCCGGTTTCCCACTCCTCTGAGGCCTCCATCAGGATGGCGGTGACGAGGCGCAGGACGGAAGCTTCGTTAGGGAAAAGGCCAGCCACGCGGGTGCGGCGTTTGATCTGGTGGTTGAGATTCTCACAGTACATGGTGACAGATAAAAAGTAGAGAATCTAGTGGATTGTGCGGTTTTCGATGGTATGGTGACGGGATGCGTAAAGCACGATGGCTGGCGGGTTGGAAGGACTCGGGCGCGAAGCCGGTGATCTATCACTGTATCTCGAGGGTGGTGGATCGGCGGTTTGTGTTCGAGGAGAAGGAATGCGAGGCGTTCCGGATGCATATGCGGATGTATGAGAATTTCTCGGGCTGCCGGGTATTGTCGTATTGCGTGATGTCGAACCATTTTCATTTGCTGCTGGAGGTGCCGCGGATGGCGGAGGGCGGGCTGAGTGATGAGGTGTTGCTGCTACGTCTAGGCGGGCTTTATACCGAGGTGGTGGTGGCAGGTGTGGCGGCGGAATTGGCGGAGGCGAGGAAGAATTCCAGCGGCGCGGACGATGGTGCGCATGCCGCGCGGGTGGCGGCCATTCATGCCCGGTTCACCTATCGGATGCACGACCTGAGTGAGTTTATGAAGGGCTTGTTGATCCGGTTCACGCGGTGGTTCAACCGGGTGCATTCGCGCTCAGGAACCTTGTGGGAAGAGCGCTTCAAGAGCGTGATCGTGGAAAGTGGGGTGGCAGCGCGGACGATGGCGGCCTACATCGACCTCAATCCGGTGCGGGCGGGGATGGTCAAAGATCCGGCGGATTATCGGTGGAGCAGTTATGGAGAAGCGGTAGGCGGCGGGAAGAAAGGCAATGGGAAAAAGGCGCGCGAAGGCTTGGTGCGGGCGTATTATTGCGACCATGGAGTTGGCTTTGAGGCGGAGCAATGGCAGGATGTATCGCGCTTGTATCGGCGGTTGATGGGACTGGCCTTGGGACGCAAGCCGGGGCGGGCCGAGGTGGCTGGAGCTGGAAATCGTGTGGGCCAAAACACGCTGAACACGGCCGAGATGTTGGAAAGCAAGGACAACGGCACGGTCTTGAAGGATCTGGGATTGGCGAAGATGTTGCATTGCCGGGTGAGATATTTCACGGACGGAGCGGTGATCGGCAGCAAGGAGTTTGTGAACGAGGCGTTTGCACGAGCACGGGAGCGATTCAGCGCCAAGCGCAAAGATGGGGCGCGGGCAATGCGGGGCAGCGGCAGCGGCGCGAAGGGACTGCTGTGGAGTGTCAGGGATTTGCGCGTGAGGGTCTGAAAATCACCCACACATGTCACTTGTCAATGGAGCCGGTCCTTCAAAGTT
>JBILFE010000395.1:0-4370 GCA_044351705.1 Luteolibacter sp.
GAACTGCTTGCCCCCGCAGGCAACTGGGATTGTGCCCGTGCCGCCGTGGCTGCCGGTGCCAATGCCATCTACTTCGGCCTGCCGAAATTCAATGCCAGGCTGCGCGCGGACAATTTCATCGATGCGGATTTACCCGAACTCATGGAATACCTCCACCGCTACGGCCTGCGCGGGTATCTAACGATGAACACGCTCATTTTCACCCGTGAGCTTGCAGCGGCGGAAGCCCAACTGCGCAAAATCGCCGACGCTGGCGTCGACGCCATCATCATCCAGGACCTCGGCCTGGCCCGACTCGCGCAAGCGGTGGCCCCTAACGTGGAAATCCATGCCTCCACCCAGATGACCGTCACCTCCCCCGACGGCCTGGCATTCATAGAATCCATCGTCCCGCTCTCACGCGTCATCCTCGCCCGCGAACTCTCGATCCGGCAAATCCAACGCTTCCAGACCGCAGCCAACTCCAAATCCACAACCCCCCTCGAGGTTTTCGTCCACGGCGCACTCTGCGTCGCGTATTCCGGCCAATGCCTCACCAGCGAAGCCCTCGGCCAGCGCAGCGCCAACCGCGGCGAATGCGCCCAAGCCTGCCGCATGCCCTACGAAATCGTCGTCGATGGCGCCACCCGCGACCTCGGGGAAGTCCGCTACCTGCTCAGCCCGCAAGACCTCGCCGCCGTCGATCTCATCCCGGAACTGCTGCGCGCCGGTGTGCAAGCATTCAAAATCGAAGGCCGTCTCAAGTCCGCCGAATACGTCGCCGCGGTGACCCGCGTCTATCGGAAAGCCATCGACGCGTGCACGAGCCCATCTAACAATCATGATGCGGCCCTCGCCATCACCGCCGCCGACCGCTATGCGCTGGAAATGACCTTCTCCCGGGGCCTCAGCACGGGCTGGCTCGCCGGCGAGAATCATCCGTACCTGACCCACGGCCGCTTTGGCAAAAAACGCGGGCCATTGTTAGGCACCATCGTTGCTTGCGGCCCTGGTTGGATCAAGCTCGGCGACATCACCGGCATTCCGCTCACGCCCGGCGATGGCGTGGTCTTTGATGCCGGGGAAAACCGCGACCTCGAACAAGGCGCCCGGATCTGGAAAATCGAAGGTGACATTCTCGTTTTCCACCGAGTGTACAGCGGCATCAACTTTGAACGCATCAAAGCCGGCCACACGCTCTACAAAACCTCCGACCCCAAACTTGAATCCGAGATCCGGCGGTTCTGGCAAAACGCCCGCCCGGCGGAACAAAAAACCAGCCTCTATCTAACGGTCACTGGCAGCCCCGGCACTGCGCTCACCCTTGCCGCCGCAACGATCAGCAATGGCTGCCACCGGCAGCTTGCCGCAGTCACCTCCCCCACCCTGCTGGAGCCGGCTGCCAAGCATCCCCTATCAACCGCAATCCTGAGCGCCCAACTCGGGCGCCTCGGCGATTCCGCATACGAGCTTGCCGCCCTCGACAACCAACTGGTGGGTGACTGCCATCTGGCCCTCTCCGCCCTCAACCAACTTCGCCGCGACCTCGTCAAACAGGTAAGCGCGGCAAGCAGCGCCGGCTACCCCCCCCCACTCCCCACTCTTGAACCCCAGGTCCCGGTCCTGTCCCCCCGGTGCGCCGGCTTGAGCCAGCCCCCCCCACCCCCGCCCCAACTCTCCGTCCTGTGCCGCAGCCTTGAGCAAGTCAGTGCCGCCCTCGACAACCACGTCGCCATCATCTACTGCGACTTTGAGGACCCGCGGCGCTACCCGGACGCCGTGAAGCTCGTTAGGTCATCCGCTCTCCAAACCTATCAGCCCGCGATCCACCTCGCCACCCCGCGTATTCTCAAACCTGGCGAAGCCGGCTATCTCAAGCTCATCGAACACGCCGCACCGGATGGGCTGCTGCTCCGCAACCCCGGCGCGCTTCAGTACTATAGGGATCGTAGCAATCTGCAAAAAACCGGGGATTTCTCCCTCAATGTGGCCAATCCCATCACGGCCAAGTTGCTCATGGAAGCCGCCGGCCTCGATCTCCTCACTGTTTCCTACGACCTGAACATCGGCCAGGTCATCGACTTGCTGCAAGGCGCGCCGCCGGAATGGTTTGAACTGACCCTCCATCAACACATGCCGCTGTTTCACATGGAGCACTGCGTGTTTTGCGCGTTTCTCAGCAGCGGCACCACCTATCTGGACTGCGGCCGCCCGTGCGAACACCACATGGTCCACTTGCGCGACCGCGTCGGCCTGCTGCACCGCCTGCAAGCGGATGTGGGCTGCCGCAACACCCTGTTCAATGGCAAGGCGCAGACCGGGGCCCGCTATTTCCATGCCCTCCGCGCCGCCGGATTGTCACGGTTCCGCATCGAGTTGTTAGATGAACCCGCCGCCGCCGCCGCCACCACCATCCGCGCCTATCAAAACCTGCTCAGCGGCAAACTCGATGCGTTCACCCTCATTGACCAAGTCCAAGCCCTGGAAAAACTCGGCGTCACCGAGGGCACACTGGCCAGACACGCGTAGGCGTTGCCGTGGTGGGCGGCGGCGGTGGCGATGTATTTGCTAGATCCGGGGATGGCGCGGATGGACATTTCCATGGTTTACATCGACGACGCGGGCAACGTGGCGCTGCCCGGGCGGTGGTATTACGCCGTGCCCTTCGATCCATCCGGCACGGGTCATGTCGCTAACAAAAACCGCGGCTGCTGGAAAATCAGCCGTACCGGCAAGCTCATCCGCTGCCGCGGACACCCGGCGTACGATGCGGAATTAAGAGACCCCAACTCCCTTCCCATCGGCCCGGACTCCCGTGGCATGATCCTGCTCCGTGACCACGGCAAATTCCGCTGGACGCTGGCGGATGGGCGGCCGGCCTTTCCAGGCGTTTGGGATGCGGCCGCCCCATTCCATGGCGACAGTCCTGCCTCCGTGTGCAAGGACGGCTACTGGGGGTTCATTGATCGCAGCGGCCGGGAAGTCCTGCCCCGCGAGTGGGACTTGGCATGGAGCTTCGATGAAGACGGCCCGGCCTGCGTCTGCCGCAACAACCAGTGGGGCGCCATCGATCTAACCGGCAAGCCCGTGATCCCGCTGCATTTCAATTCCATGTCGGGATTCGATGCGGGCGGGCTCTGCGCGGTGGCCATGACCAGCGGGTCCGGGTTCATCAATCGCCAGGGGAAAATCGTCATCCCCTGCCGGTTCTCCAAGGTGCATCCATTTGACTCTGGCGGACTGGCCCGCGCGGTCGCATCCACTGACTGGCACAAAGGAGGCATGGGCTGGATTGATCGCAGCGGTCGGACGGTGATTCCATTCGAGTTTGATTATCGCGAGCCGTCAAAGGATCCGGCTTTCAAAGACCACCCCACCTTGCTGTCGGTGCAAGCCGGTCGTCGCAGCGGGTTGCTCGACCGCCAGGGGCGCTGGGTGGTGCCGCTGGGCGACGGCAGCCTGTGGCGCGCGCGTGATCCCAGCGCGCCGGAGCGGGAGTGGTATGTGCGGTAGCCTGATTCGACGGACAAACCCGGTGCCGCGCCGCCGCCGTTCCAACCCGCCTGTTATGACGAGCGCGGCCATTTGATTTGGTCCGGGACGCGCTACAACTGGCGCGAACCCTTCCGCGTCGCAGCCATCGTCCTTGGCATCGGCTGGCTCCTTGTGATCATGTGGCTGGAGGCAGACCGATTGAAAGCGGGTCTGCAACTATTCCGTTAAACTGTCTTGGGGGCATGGCAGAACCCGTTAATCCAAAGATATTTAACAATTGTCTAGTCATGGTAAAACGGATAGGTATTCTGGCGTAACATGAATTCCCATGAATCTAAGCACATCCATTTCTTTCGCCCCCCAGGCGGGTCATCGGCTCTCTCAACGGCCTTCCCCGCGAAACGCTATTTGTAAGCAGCCAAATTAACGGAAATGTGCCCCCCCCCTCAAAAACTACTCAGCAATGAAAGCAATGATGAACAAATGGATGACTGGATTGATGATGCTAGCAGGAACGTGTATCACGTCGGCTATGGAAACTCCTTCGCTGGTGGTGACGACACTGTCTGACGTTATGAATTCAGATGATGGATTGATCTCGCTACGCGAGGCAATAGGCTATAGCAAAGCCGATGCTGCTTTGGGCAAAGCAATCACTTTTAATGAAAATTTGGTTGGAGGAACCATTGTGCTTGCGCTTGGCGAAGTGATAATCACTGACGGCGTCACCATAACGGGTCCGGGAAGAAATCTTCTTACCATAAATGCGAATCGTCTAAGCCGGGTTTTCAATATATCCGGAGATGATGCGTCGGTGGAAATATCTGGACTGAAGATCACAGGCGGCAAGCTTGCATATAGTACCAGGCGGTGGAATCCAGACGGAAGCACAGAAA
>JBILFE010000397.1:0-4365 GCA_044351705.1 Luteolibacter sp.
ACAGGTGGGAATCATCAGCTTGCCGGAACGTTGGGTGCCTTTGGTATGGTTGTATGCTTCGCTGTGGAGGGTGCCGTGGATTTTTCCGGGGTCGTGGCCGACGTGTTCCAACTGCCATCCCGTCGTCTCCCCACCGATGGCCATCAGGCCCCCCTTGAGCTTGCCCTTGAGTGTCACCTGTTCCCCGGCTTTGATAACAGGGTCCGCCGCCGCAACCTTTTCCGGCTTCGGCAGCGGCCCCCAGATTTCCGCCATCAGGGCGAAGATCTCCGGCTCAGCCTGCTGTAATTCTCCCGCGACAAATGGATAGAAATCATTCGACCCGAAATAACTCTCGGTCATCTCGGCAAGGAGCTCCATCTGGTTGTTCAGCGCATAGTGCTCATGCATTCCCCAGCGGTTTGACAGCACCGATTTGTATTTCCCGCTGTCGCAGAATTTTTTCCACGCGGTCTTGATGCGTGGCTCGTCGTAACCCAGCACTTGGTCGTGATAGCCGTGAACCAACTTCGCCGATACTCAACGACGGCATGAATGCAGCAAACACTGACAAGGAGGAGAGGATCGCTTTCATTCAGTAGGCTAGGTCTCAGGGAGACGGTACATGTGGGGGGTAATGCAGGAGGCAGGGATGAGCAATTACTTGAGCGCCTTCTGAGCCTCCTGAATTTTCTGTTTGAACTCGGCGGTGGCCTTTTTGTCGTTCTGGAGTTCCTTGCGGCCGGCCTCGACGATGATTGAGGACATATCGGGATTGATGTATGTATTCACTCCCGTTGCGTCTAGCTGTTATTGGCGGACGCGCCAAGCCTGTTTTGCTGTTTTCGATGGAATGCCATGGAAGCGTATCCCGGCCAGTCATTCCTGCGCATCGCCGAGGCCGGGCAATTCAGCGGCTTCGGATAGATCGCGGTGGACGGCGCGGCTGATGACGTCGCGGGTGGCTTCATTGAGGTAGTCGTGAAGCAATTGCGAAAGCTGCAAATACTCCGGCCACAGGATCTCATCGAGGAACTTGCGCTGAAGGCGGACCATGACGGTGGTGTGGCGTTGGCGCGGGCGGCGGTATGGCTGAAGGCCATGGCGGCGGACCAGCGCCAGAAAGAGCTGGCGTTTCCATGGATCGGCCAGGGTGAACTTGAACTCCACCGCTGGCCGCGGTGCGGCGGCAAGCTGGGCATGGAGGCGTTCGAGCGCACCCCGCGCCGCCTGCATTTCGCCTTGCGACTGGGTGGATTTGAACAGGGCCTCAACCTTGCCGATTTTATCGATGAGTTCGTCGCGGGTCATGGAGGGCGCAAAGTCAAAGGGACGACCGGGTGGGCAGCAACGACAAAGTCAAAGCCCGCCTCGCAAGAATCCGCACAACGGTACCCCGACCGGTGTGGTAGGCGTCAACGGGTTCAAGTATCCTCGGAAACAATCCGAACGCTGAAGAATCTGCAAATACTCCCGGAGTTCGGCAAAAGCATCGTCGGATAGCTCGAAGTCGATGTCAAATTCGATATGACGTCTGGACCTCACAAGTACTCGGTTCCGCCACAGGTCGATACTTCCGAGGCTGTCACCGCCGTATTCAGATCCGTCTTGGAACTCCAGTTGAACATCACCGCTGAATTCGAAATTCGCGCTAATCATGAGATATGGGGATGTCCTGTTCGTCTCGTCGAAGTCAGAAGGTTCGGTATCAAAGCACACTTGGACGATCTCCCAGTCGATGGCTTCGCTGCAATCAACCGTTGTGGCTGTGAATCGAAATACTTTGTCGGACATCTGAGTTGCCCGCAAAGTCCTAATCGGAGCGGACGTGCGTCCCATTTAACTCGAGGCTCAACACATGCGCCAAGTTCAATTAAGGCGACAACCGCAGCTTTCCGACCTGAAAAGGCTGCCATCCCTAGAGCTGTGGTTCCCCTTCCCACCGGTTCGTCGGAGCACAGATCTTCCAGGTTTGCTCTATATTCGACAAGTAGCCTCACGAGGTCTGCGTGCCCCGATCTCGCGGCCAGAGCAATGAGTGGCATGTCTGTCTTACCGAGGGCATCTCCGTAAGCCCATGAATAGCGATATATGAATCGCGGGTTGGCTCCACGGTTGAGCAAACTCCGAACGCCAACCATATCGCCCCGCTCGACAAGCTCACATAATTTGGACATCTCTGCCGCGCCTGGCGGAGTCTGAACCCGGGGAGTATCGCAAACCACGAGGTGAGAATGTGATCTCCGATGGCAATATATTCCAAGAGGTATTGAGAGACCGCAAAGCACGAGTACTATTTGGAGGTGATGCTTGCGCATATTTTCAATATTTGCAGAACGATGAGCGCGTGCACCACTACCAGCGAGAGCGCACGTCGATCACAGGTTTAAAGGTTGAATTTCGGAAAATCATCGAAACTGAACGGCTGGTAGGGGTTGTCACGACGCGGCTTGTTCGGCATTCTTCTTCATAATGGCTTCAGGTGCAGGATTATCTCGGTGCGCAAGAAACTGAACGCGCTCTGGATGGAAACTGGAAGGTTGATAGCTCCGGAGTCGCTCGGGAAAGCGTAGTTGATCCAAAGTGCAAAGGTGCATTCTTCGGATAGAGTCGAAAGTTCCTCTTCCATCTCCATCAATCTTCGATTCACCTCGGCTAGGTGATGATCGACTCTGTCGTGCTCACCTGCCTGCAAATCAAATACAGTAATGTGATGAGAGATCTTCTCGTCTGGAGTCCGGGCCTCAATGACAGGCCACGGGAACATCTTCGATAGCCAGTCCTGATCAATGTTCAGCGGAGACATGATTGAGAAACGGGAGGTGACGCTGTGTTTCATATTTCTGCCGAACGTCTGCGCTATGGCAGACGCGTGTTTGGTTTGGTTTGGTTTATTGGGGCGGTTGAGGGGCTTGTGGCGTCTTGCCATCAGCGCCTTGGTGCCCGCATATTCGCGTGTCTTCGTTTAAGAACAACAAATACATGCCTAGCGAGGCGATACCATAGAAAAGATGCTGCGAACGTCGTCGCCACGAATATCGCGAAAAAATTCCCGTCTCCTGTACAATGCGAACCCCATCTCCCGAATTCAATTGTCCCTCCTGAAATTCCGTGTTCTAAAAGATTCGCTCCCAACTTCAATAAACCGATCATTCCTCCTGTAAGCAATATCGCACTTCCAAACATCAAAATGAGTTTTGTGCGTTTACGCCTAAACAAATTCCGCAGTCGAGCCATCATCGGCACGTATCCAGCGGGTGGTAGTATCTCTGGGCTTTGATCCATAATGCTGGAGGTTTTCTGGCGATTAAGGTAGGGACGCCGGTTGTCCGACGCCCCCCTCGCAAATCCTGGCGTGCGGAATTACCGCACCGGGCTCCTCAGGAATGCGCGCAGGTGGAATCACGATCATCATTGGGACTGGTTGAACAGACGTAATCATGCGGGGCTCGGCTGGCTGTGGCGAGCGAATTTCGGCGAGGGCTTTTCAGTGACCCGTGGCTCAGGCAGGTTCCAGCGTTCCCAGACTGCGTTGAACGCAGTCCAGGTGAAGCTTTTGCGCTGGCTGCGCCGGTTGAGCCATTTGAAGACCAGTCCACGCGCATGATGGGCGTAGGTTCCAGTCCGCTCCGAATTGCCAATGACGCAGTAGTAGTTCCAGTAGCCTTGCAGTTCCGCCATGTCTCGCTGTCGGATACCTGTCGGTCACAATTCGGACTTCATATCCTCCGTCAGCCTTGATTGTCACCACATGTGATTGCCTTGAGCAACTGCTTGCCAAGAGAGCGAATGCGCAGATCCAGGGAAAGATGCCGGATATTTTTATTGCAGAACGCCTAGCCTAGCCGCCGGGCGATTGGAGTGTGGTTGGTGTGAAACTGTGGTGCTGATGCCGGTCGGCTACGGACGACTTGTTCGGCATTCGGATTATCTACCATTGGCGCAGTGGCCTCCGCGCGCGGTTGTGTCGCCGAAGCCTTGATATGGACCACCCGACCGAACAAGTCACCAGTCCTATGAATGCCATAATCATGGGCAGAACCACAAGCGGAATAATGAGAATGTGGGCTCTGTTGAATACTGCATCGGGATCATCTATACCACCAGCGGCAAGGTGGGCGGCAAATGTCCGATGAATATAGATCTGGTGCGCAGTCAGAATCAGGGCTGTCGCAAGAAACCACGCGCTACACCAGAGAATTCCACGGCGCAATCTAGCCTCTGATCTTGTAGGCAATCTTGATTGGATCTGACTGCCAAAAACTTGGGTTTCGATTTCTTTCGTCATTAGCTGTATCAGATCTAACATTTGTATTTACACGAATCTTTCCGCCGAACGCTCAAATCCACCGATGACCGGCGGCTGATCCGTGGTTGGTTTGTGTT
>JBILFE010000399.1:0-4329 GCA_044351705.1 Luteolibacter sp.
CCACCAGCCTGCGCGGCAATTTGTGGCTGTCGATGCTCGGTGGCTTGGTAATTTCTCTCGTCGGATTTTGGCTGTCGTATCATTGCGACTTTCCACTCGGCGACTCGGTGGTCGCCACCGGTTGCATGGTCCTCCTCCTCGCCCGTATGCTGCGGCTTGTCACCTTGCCAGGGAGTGGTTTAGGGGACTCAAGCGCGTGAGAATAGCCAGAGCAACGACCGGAGAGAACAAAAGCATAAAATGTTAGATCCGGAACACCTATTGTTCATGATAGCTCACAGCTAACAGCATGGATGTTGCTATTGAGAAATTCGCACAGTGGAGGTATCGTCGGTAATTTCTGCCAGATGACCGGCTGTGCCATTGGGTAACGCGCGGCACAATTCCCTAGGAATTGACTGGTTGATGTTGAAATAACATTAGGTTATAGCCTAAAGTGGATAGAAAGTTAGAAATTTCACAAAATCGTAACCCGTTGATAGTGAGGAGGAAATCTATTAAGCGTGGCGACAAAGTCCTCGGGTCTCCCCACCCCCATCCAAATCATGTGAAAGGTGTTTTTTCAGCTTTACACTTTTTTTGCACGAAATAACAGAAAAGTTTTGTTAGCTTTTCCGCTTCGCCGGATTTGCAAAATATTGAAAGTGAACGTGTTGCGAGATTTGTAGGCACCTGAAAAGGCCCCGGTTCCTCTCTAACAGCAAGTGTAAAGCAGTGTAAAGCAAACGGCGGTTTTGTGGCGATTTTTGTGTTTTGTGGCGGTTTTTGTGGCTGGACATCCGTGGGTGGCGGCGGTCAGTAATCCGGCTCGTCCGGGAAGAAAATCCGGGGTTGCCACCCGAGTAGCGCCTCGGCGGCCGTGATCGACGCGAGGGTTTCCGGCACGTCCGCCGGATGGGGCGCTTGGTGCTCCACCAGTGGGGTAGCGGCTTTCTTGGCGGCTGCCAGCATGTCCATGACCGAGTGGTTTCTTCCGGTGCCGACGTTCAGGACCACCGAGCCGGGGCCCCGCCACCGCAGCGCCAGTTCGACCGCCCGGGCCACGTCGGCAACGTGGGTGAGGTCGCGGCGCTGGCTGCCATCGCCGTTGATGATGACCGGCTGGCCCGCCTCGATCCGGCGGCGGAACGCCTCCAGGGCAAGATCTGGCCGCTGCCCCGGCCCCCAGACCGAGAAAAACCGCAGCGACACGAAGCGCAGGCCGTGCAGGCGGGCGTAGAGGCGACCCCATTGCTCGCCGTGGAGCTTGGTCAGGGCGTATGGGCTGCACGGGTTGGCCGGGTGATCCTCGCAGGCCGGCAGCGGCGTGTCCGAGCCATAGACGCTGGACGACGAGGCGAACACGAAATGGGGGACGCCCATGCGGCGGCAGAATTCCAGCAGGCGGATGGTTCCGATGACGTTGGTGATTTCGTATTCCATCGGGCGGTCCATCGACGGACGCACACCGGCCAGCGCGGCAAGGTGGACCACGGCGTCGAAGGACTTGTCTGGCAGTTCCCCCTTGCGGATGTCGCAAACGTGGAACGCCACGCCCTCCGGCAGCGGATTCTTTGGCGGGATGTGGTCGAGGCCGATGACCCGGTGGCCCGCCGCATGGAGGTGCCGGACAACGTGGGTGCCGACGAAACCTGATGAACCGGTGACGAGGACGGAAAGCGGAGCCATGCCCCGAGGCTGGAGTCAACCCGCTCCCGATTGTGCTGGACAGTCGGGCCATGGTGTTCTAAGAGAGAGCACAATTTATCCAAACATAGAAATGAGTACAGAATACTTAGAACTAGAAGCCCTCCTATGGAGCAAAAAAAGCAAGACATTCCACCTCGAAAAGCTGAGCAAGACGATTGAACATGGAGTTCAATCGTTTGCAAAGGATGCCGATCCTGACTATATCATTGTAGGGATTTCTCCAACGCTGGAAGGTATACGGGGGATTCGCGAAGCTTTGACGGAAGGCCGCCCTGATTGGGACCTTCAACCGTAGGAGAACCGTCTAGCAACTTGCGCATTCGACGGGCAACTGCTTCCAGATTTCAATACAACCACAGATTCTTGCGTGCCCGCAGATGCGCTTTTAACATTGCGGAGGTTGTGATCGAAGGATGTTACGGTCACTGCTCACCAGGGCAACGAGGCGCTCGACGTTCTCCGCCGTCAGTTCATTCGACCCGAGGCGGACCACCCGCCACCCGGCGAGCGCGGCCTCCAGGTATTTTTCCAGGTCGGCGGCGAAACCCGCCCCGCGATTGTGGCGGCCGTTCACGTAGATGCCGCCCTCGATCTCAATCAGGGTCAGGCTGGGCAGGTGGGCGAAGTCGGCCCGCCATTTCCTAACGGGGTGAAAGCGGAATTCCTTTTCCAACACCGGACCACCCATCGCCCGCCACAGTGTCTCAAAGCGGCTCTCCAGCCTGCTTGGCGGCTTGCCATCCCGGAACACCATGCGGGCGCGGAGCTTCATCACAAGGGCAGCTTGGCCTGGTTGGGATCGTCGATGGCGCACTCGATTTCATCCGTGGTGATCTTGGACACGCGGCACGTCACCTTGAGTTTGGTGGGCGAGTGGGAGCGGTCGAAGGTCACGCGGAATCCGAGACTGAACTTGCCGTCCTCATCGGCGCTGTCCTCGGCTTCCTTGAAATGGGTGTTGAGGAGTTCCTTCACCGCGTCGATGGCGGCCTGGCATTCGGCTGGTTGCTGGGTCATTGCTTGAGTTGGTTGTAGATGTTGATGATGGGTTCAAGGTCGCGGCAGATCACCTCGCGCTGGGCCTTGGTGGCGTTGGATAGAAACCGTTCGGCTTGGAGTCGCCGCCACCAGCAACAGATCCGGTTTACGAACGGGATGTAGTTCAACTGGCCCTTGTCGGCGGGATCCGGCTCAAGGTCGGCATCGGTGGCGACCCGGCCAAGGTTGAGCGACTTGCGCAAGCGGCGGGTGGACATTCGGCGACCGGCGCTATCTTCGGCCACGCAGGTTTCTATCCAACTTTGGATTTCGCCGTCGGGGAGTTTTGCCAGCAGGCGGTGATGTTCCCATGACAACCGTTCGCTGCGCAACGAATACGGGATGCTACGGCTGACGTAGGCATAGTTCTGGAGAGTCGATAGGTCCAGACCCGTGGCTTTGAGGGCGATTTGATAGGACGGGTTGTCCACCTTCCTGTCAGGGAAGCCGTCGGTGCCGAACAGGGTTTGGCCATAGACGAGCCAGTCGCCGACGATGAAGGCAATCGAAGTGGCCATGCCGCCGATGCCGGCGGCGAGTTCCTGCCATTCCTCGGGGGTGAGCTGATCGATGATGCGCATGCCGAGGCGGCTGACGGTGACTTTAGGGTTCGGGAGTTGGATCGGTTGGTTCATGAGATTTGGTGGTCTGGATGCGTGCGGAGCGATATGTCTTGCGGGCTGTCAACGAGCGCATGGCGCGGGAGGGTCGCAGGTTGAGCAATTCGGTCAGTTCGACGCAGCGTTTCGATACTGCGGCGCGGCTGATGCCATGGCGTTTGGCAATGTCGGTCATGGAATCGCCGGAATAGATCAGGCCGCTAACCAGGGCGATGCACTCTGCGGTGAGCCGGGCGTTGGCGTGATTCAGCACCTCGCCCAACACATGGCGGGCGGTGGACCATGCGGCTTCGTTGTCGCGGATGGGCTGATGCGGTTCGGCGTTCGGTGCGCAACGAGAATCAGGCTCCGCTTCCGGTTCCGGCATGAGAGCGGGATCATCACCCTGCCGCATGAGCGGGCTGTCGGCGGCATCCCCCTTGGCGGAACCGTTGCCGTGACGGGCCAAATCGGGCGCGGCCAGTCCCTGGGCTTCGAGTTCCCGCCGTTTGTCCGCAGGCAGGGACTTGATCCACACCTTGTATTGGCGTGCGTATTCGGCGTCCTTGGCGGTCTGCCGCCGGCTGTAGTCGTCGGAGTTCATCGGCCACCTCCTTTCGTGCCGCACCAGAGCCCCTCGGGTTTCGCTGCTGAAGTTTTCTGACCTTTCCCATGCTGCCCACTGCAATTGCAATATCTCTCCCTCCGGGAGAGAGATATTGCAATTATTGCAGTAGATGCAGCTTCGGTTTTTGCAGTAGTGCAATATCTATTTTTGCAGTAACTCATAAGTCTTTGTTTTTCAAGCGTTTCCACCAAGTCCATGCAGTGCGTGGACTGCATTTAGTTTTTGCAGCGACCTCATCCACGTTCGCCATCGTTAGAGAGCCGCCATGGGCGTCTATGACCCCCTTGAAAGCCACAGGATCGAAGGCAGATTTGCGGCCGGTTTTGTAGCGGTTAGGGTTGTTTTCGGCGGCGGGTTCCGGCGACTCGCACTGCT
>JBILFE010000400.1:0-4317 GCA_044351705.1 Luteolibacter sp.
GCCCATCACGATTCCCTGTATGGAAGAATCACCAGCAACTGGAAACTCGCTGGTGACCGTCTCATCATGGATGTGACCATCCCACCCAACACCACCGCCACCATCCACGTCCCGGCCAAGGACGCCGCCGCGGTTACCGAATCCGGCACACCCGCGGCCACGGCTGCGGGAGTGAAGTTCCTGCGCATGGAGAACGGCGCGGCGCTTTATGAGGTCGGATCAGGAACCTATCAGTTTTGCGGCAGCCACTCCAAATGAGATCGGTCACCGCGATGCCCCGCCTGCTCATGTTCCGCCTGCTGCCGGTGATGGCGGCTTGCCTTAGCGGGTTGTCTGCCGGAGACGCGAATAGCACGGCCGAGCGCGCGCTGTCCATCGTCGCGCGTCACAAGGGTGTCTTCACCGCGCCACCGATCGTGATGCCCACTCGCAAGGTGCCGGACGGACCATTGTTAGGAAATGGCGATTTGGGCGTGGCCATCGGCGGCGTCATCGAGCGTCAGCGCCAATATGGCCACGGCGCCGCCGGCAACACCGCCAGCACCATCAACCCGACAAGTTCACCCGAGCGCCATCGGTTCTGGATAGCCAAAAATGACTTTTGGAAAACCAAGGCGATCTATCCAAATGCGCACCCCTGCCCGATCGGTGGCATTGATGTGACCATCCCGGCGCTGGTCAATGGCGAATACCACGCCGAGCAGATTCTCGAAACCGCCGAGGTGCTGCACACGCTCAAGACCACCCAGCGCACCAACGACCCGCCGCCATACACCCGCGCAGGCGCCACCATCCGTTTCCGCTCATGGGTTGCCGCCACCCAGAACCTGCTTGTCATCGAACTTTCTGTGGACGGCGATCCCGCTGCTAACAGCCCGTACAAGACCACCGATTCTGTCGGGGTGGACGTGACCCTGTGGCCGCAGACCGGCAACGAGGCCGAGACCGCCACCGGCAACCTGCCCGACGGGTATTGGGCGCTGCGCCGCTTTGCTTCCACCACCGAGTCCATCGCAATTGAGCAATCCCCCTGCAAACAAACCAGCGAGGCCGCCGTGGCCATGCGCCTGCTCAACCACCGCCAACCCGGGCTGCCCGCGTTCCGCTTGGACGGATGGTCGGCCGACCGCTTTGTTCTATCACCATCCCACCCGGTCATCATCGTGGCCGCCATCGTCACTAACGAGGAATCCGCGACGCCGCTTGACACGGCACGCCAACGCGTCGCCGACGTCACCCTGGAATCCATCGCAACCTTGCGCACCGCACACCGCCAATGGTGGCGGGATTTCTGGGCAAAGTCGTATGTCGACATCGGCGACCCGCTCATTGAAAAATATTATTACGGTTCCAACTATCTGATGGCCTCGTGCAGCCGCAACCAGCGCTTTCCGCCGGGATTATTCGGCAATTGGACGACTGCCGATGGTCCGTCGTGGCAGGGTGACTATCATCTCAATTACAATTACCAGGCACCGTGGTGGGGCGTGTTTTCATCGAACCACTGCGAACTGGCGGACCCCTATGACGCGCCGATCCTAGATTACCTGCCCGTCGCCAAAGACAACGCCCGCAAGCTGCTCAATGTGCGCGGCGCGTATTATGACGTCGGCGTGGGGCCCGGCGGGCTGGAATCCTCGCTGGTGGCCAAGGGCTATTCCATTCCCGGTGAGGGTGACCGCATGTTTCACGGGCAGAAAAGCAACGCGGTCTTTGTCTCGGCCAACATGTTAATGCGTTTCTATCACACATATGACCCCGGCTACGCGCGCCGAGTCTATCCATTCCTGTGCGAAGTGGCCAACTTCTGGGAGGACTATCTCAAATTCGAGAATGACCGCTATGTCATCGCGGGGGACGCGCTGGGCGAGACGGGCAACGGGATTGGCGATGTGAATAACTGCCTCTCGCTGGGTTTGCTGAAGATGTTTTTCAAGGGCATGCTCGACGTGAGCGCCGAACTTGGAACCGACGCGGCACGCCGCGAAAAATGGCAACACATTCTAACCCACCTGAGTGACTTTCCCACCACGGTGACAGCAGACGGCGTGCGACGGGTGCAAGGCGCAGAGTCGGGACCGGCAGCCAAACGCGTGGGGCCGCGGCGCGGGTCCACCCGCGTCGAGTTCAGCGGCATGGTGTGGCCGTCATGCGTGTTAGGCCTGGGATCGCCGCCGGCCCTGCTCAAGGTCCTGCAGGACGATGTGCGGGAGTGGCCGGAGCGCGAATGGATCAATCACTACAATGGATTCAGCCAGTCGTTTCCCGGCGCGGCACGTGTCGGGCACGACCCGCGCGACATTCTCGCCAAGCTCCGCCAACAACTCAGCGTCGCCGGCTTTCCCAATCTCATGGTTTTTGGCGGCGGCGGCGGCATCGAGAATTGTTCCGGCGTGCCCGCGACGATCAACGAAATGTTGGTCCAATCCCACGCCGGGGTGATGCGCGTCTTTCCGGTGTGGCCAAAGGATCAAGCGGCCAGCTTCGGCCGGTTGCGCACGAACGGGGCATTTCTGGTCAGCAGCGAATGGCGCGCCGGCGCAGTGCAAACGCTCACCATCGAGAGCGAAAGAGGCCGTGAGTGCGTCGTGCAAAACCCGTGGCCGGGACACTCACTGCAACTCACACGCAACGGCAAGCCTGCCGAGATCTTGTCAGATGAGTGCCTCCGCTTCAAAACCGCCGTCGGGGAATGCATCATCATCCGCCCCGCACCCGCAGCGACCCAATGAAAGGTTCGGCGTGCCGGTCACATACCTCCGCTGATGCTTATGGGTCGGCACCCTTGGTCTGTGCTTCCCAGAATCCTCGAGGAGTCATGATCCGCGCGCCCTTATAACTCTTGATGACCAACAGATCCTTGTCACCGGTGACGATGGCATCGGCGTTCCCGGGGACCACCAAGCCAAGAATCATCAGGTCGTTTGGATCCCGGCAGATTGTCTTTGCAACCATCTCCGGTTCGAGCATCTCCGCATGATGGCGGAGAACCCGCAAGTATTCGGCGATGATTGGAGGGGAAACCTTGAGCTTAAGTTTAAGTTTTTCCCCGACCTCATCCAGAATACCGTCGCACAGGATCAGGTGGTGGTGCTCCAGGCAGAGTTCCATGACCGCCTCGCACAACCCGCGGGATGCGACCGCGGCGATAGCCACATTACTGTCAAGGATCACCCTCATGACAAGGCCTTGAAAATATCATCATCGGTTAGAAGACCCTGTGCTTCAGCGAAGGGAAGGATTTTCCTCCGCACCAACCTGAACTTCTCCATGGCGATGTAACGACGAAGGGATTCACGAACGATATCGCTGACCGCCTTGTTTTCATCGCGACTGATTTGGTCGAGATCGGCCTTGAGCGTTTCCGGCAAACGAATGGTAAGTGTTGTCATCTTTGAATCTCCTGCACGACAATGTCGTACACAAGCCATGGTTTGTCAAGTAATCAAAGCGAATAGTGCGCTAGCGAAGATGTCTGGCGCATTCGTGAGAATGCGGCATGGGTGATGGAACGTCCGTGAGCAAGCCGGGCGTAGCCCACCGCGCTGTCACCAGGGCGCCATGAAGAGTGCGCATGCCAATGAAAGCAACCGGTCATTATCCAAGTACTCCCCACGTGAATATTGCCCTCCCATCCCGTTTGAATGGCAGTTTGATCGTCGGATTCGTGATGGCATCCTGGCTGTCAGTAGCTGCCGCGGTTGACGTGACCCACTTGCGCTGCGAATACCGCGATAATCCGCTCGCCATCGATGTGGCCACGCCGCGCCTGAGCTGGGTGATGGAAAATCCGAAATCAAAAATCCTAAATCCTAAATCAGAAACACCCAGAGATCAGGAGGCAGCGGACCGGGGCCTGAAACAAACGGCCTATCATGTGCTGGTGGCCAGTTCGCCGGAGCTGCTGAAGAAAGATACCGGCGACCTGTGGAACAGCGGCAAGGTGATGTCCGACCAAAGCACCCAGGTGGCCTATGCCGGCAAGCCGTTGCCCGCACGCAGCCGCTGCCATTGGAAAGTGCGGGTCTGGGATCAGGATGGAAAGGCAGCCGCGTGGAGTGAGCCTGCCACCTGGACCATGGGACTGCTGACACCGGACGATTGGAGCGCCAAATGGATCGGCGCGTCAGACAAGGAGGGGGCAGTCAAACTGCCGCCGTCGGCCACGATCCAACTGCGCAAGGAGTTTATGCTTAACAAGCCGGTCAAGCGTGCGGAAGTGTATGTTTGCGGCTTGGGGTTTTATGAACTCCGGCTCAACGGTCGGAATGTCGGCGACCATATGCTCGACCCCGGTTGGACCAACTACCGCAAATC
>JBILFE010000401.1:0-4312 GCA_044351705.1 Luteolibacter sp.
CGTTCAGTGGTAAAATTTGCAACATGCAAGCGCGCGCCCCGGGTTTTGACGCCCCCGACCCGCGGCCGCGTGCCGGCACCTGCGACCCGCTGGTGGCTGCGGTGGCTGCGGGCGAGCTGCGCCTGGTGGCGCTGGCGCGCGGCGCCTATCCGGGTGTTGGGTTGCCGGCCAAGGCCTTGCCGCAAGTGAGCAGCATCGGGTTCTGGGACGCCGCGCACGACCAGACCTGGGGTCTGACAGAACACTGTAACGAGGGAATTGAAATCACCTATCTCGAAAACGGGCATCTGGGTTTCGTGGTGGACGGGCGTAGCCATGCCTTGGCTCCCGGCCACCTCACCCTCACCCGCCCTTGGCAGCCACACAGCGTGGGCAGCCCGCGGGTCACCGCCTGCCGCCTTTACTGGTTGATATTGGATGTCGGGGCGCGCCAGTCGCAGCGCGCCTGGGTGTGGCCGCCGTGGTTGGTGCTATCGCCGCAGGATCTCAAGGATCTAACATCCCTGTTGCATGACAACGAGCATCCGGTGTGGCCGGGCACGCCGGAGATTGGCCGCTGCTTCGCGGCGCTGGGGCACTTGGTGGAGAGCGCCCAACCCGGTCATCCCCCGTTGTCGCGGCTGGCGCTGCTGATCAACGAATTGTTAGTTTGTGTGCTGGAACTGCTGCGCACGCGCAATCCGCCGCAGCGGCCCTCCCAGACGCCGGGCGAGCGGAGTGTGGCCATGTTGCTGGAACGCTTGCAAGCCGAGCTGGATGAACCGTGGACGCTGGAAACCATGGCCGCCCAGGCCGGCCTCAAACGCACGCGCTTTGCCCACCATTGCCGCAAGCTGACCAACCTTGCGCCGATGGCCTATCTGCAGCAGTTGCGCGTGGAAAAAGCCAAGCGCCTGCTCACCGGCAGCAAGACCAAAATCACCGCCATCGCCATGGATTGCGGCTTTGCTTCCAGCGCGTATTTTTCCAGTGTGTTCCGCAGTCTCAGCGGGTGTTCGCCGCGGCAATGGCGCGCCTCAGGTACGGGCGCGTAGCGGCATGAGTTCATGCATTATGCTTGCCATGGCCCGCCGCGCTGGTCCACACATGGAGCGGTGACACATGCCCATTGCAACCCGGGATTGCTGCTGCTGACGCTGCTGGCCATGTGCGGTGCGGCCGGTGCCCTGCCGGATAAAGCCGTCACGGTGAGCGCCACACTCGCCGCCGATGGCCGCAGCTTCAGCATGACGACACCGGGGTGGGGCGGGGTGCAGGGCGGCTTTGCCGCAAGCATCCGGGTCGATGGGGAAACGCGCGTATTGGCCTCGGCTGACGGCACGGCGGTGGGGTCGGTGCAGGTTCTAACGGAAATGACGCCTTATGGCGAATCCGCAGGCGGCGCGGCGGCGCTCCGCTTTGAAAAGACGCAGGTGGAACTGTTGTTGCGGTTAGGCCGGGTGCCGGGGGTGCCGGGGGTGTTGGCGCAGGCTGGAATCCGCAATGGAGGTCAGCAGCCGGTGGATCTTGTTAGCTTGACGGCGCTCGATCTAACAATCACAGCGGATGGCTTGCCGCGAAAGTGGCTGATCACGGGATTTCACAGCCCGAAGTCGGCGGTGACCGGGCTCAACGAGCTGGACCAGCCGTTGGACGTGCGTGAAGCGGGTGGCTTTTACAATGGCAGTGGCAAGGGGTTTTGGTTCGGCCCGGTGGGCACGCCGACGGCCTACGTCAATGCCCGTTTCACCCCCGGCGGCGGTGGCAAGTTTGGCTTTGGCCTAACATCCGAGATGAGTGGGGCGCGGGTGGATCCCGGCGAAACGCGCTGGGGTCAGCAGGTGGTGGTGTTGGCGGAGCCGCCGGAGCAGGCGGTGGCGCGCTGGGCGGAGTGGGTGGGCAAGACGCACGGCGCGCGCACGAGCAAAGGCGCCTTGTCCGGGTGGAATAGCTGGAATTTTCTCAAACACAAGGAGCCCGGCAAGGAAGTTCTCGCGGTGGTGGATGCGGTGCGGCGTTCCGGCGGGCGCTTGCGGCCGGATGTGATCGAGGAGGAATGTGTGACTCAAAGCGCCCAAGAGGTGCTGGACGCGCCGTGGCTGCCGGAAGTGGTGCGGAGTGTGGGCGGGATCGGCGCCCGCTTCGGTCTGCGGCTGGCGTTCGAGCAAGCCCCGAATGCCGCGGCCACGGGCACCCCGCAGGAAATCGCGGACGTCACGGCCACGGTCAGCCGCGCAGTGCAGCGCGGTTGCCGGTACTTGAAGATTTCCTGGCCACCCGCCGCCAAACCGGCGGCAGGCGAAAAGCGCACCGCCTTTGAAATCCAACGGGCCGATTGGAGCGCCATCCGCGAGGCCGCCGGCGAAGATACCTATCTGCTATTTTGCGGGGTGGGTGCCTTGCCTGACCGCGCGGTGGTTGGCTGTGTGGATGCCAGCCGGATTGGGCCGGATGCGTTGCGGCGCACGCTGCCCTCGATCATCAACGACGTGCGGCCCTTCGCCCAACTCAACGGCCGCTGGTTCGCAGTGGACTACGATGTGTTTTACCTCGCGGCGGAAGCGGAAGGCTTGGTGGTGGGCGGCGGCCCGCTGGTGGTGCGGGCGTGGCGCAGCAGGGTGGGCCTGTCGTGTGGCGCGGCCATCACTGCCGACCCATGGTATCGGGATGGTTTCAGGGAACACTGGCTGAGTGCCGAGGTGCTGACCCCGCCAGCCACCGAGCACACCGAGGTGCTGGGTTTTGGCACCAGCGAGAACTGGTCGGGACTCATCGGTCACGTCCGCCGCGACTGGGGGGACTCGACCGTCGCCTTGGTGTGGAACGTCGGCATGAAAGGGCAGACCGCCGGCAAGGTGGATTTCGCGGCGGCCGGCATGGACCCCGCCCGGCGCTATGCAGTCTGGTCGTTTTGGGACAACCAATTTCTCGGGGTTGTCAAGGGCTCGTGGACCACGCCGGTGCTCATTGAGGCAGCCTCCCAACATTTGTGCTTCACCGACCTGGACCGCACGCCTGACCGGCCGGTGCTGATTGGTTCGAACCTGCACATTTACTGTGGGGCGGCCGAGATCAAGCGGGTTGTCAGCACGCGCGCCGCGATGCGGATCGAACTCACCGATGCCGGCGCGCGTGCGGGTGACCTGTGGGTTTACAGCCGCTGGCCATTGGTGTTCAAGGCGGCCAGCGGATGTGCGGCGCAGGGCGTGACCAGCGCCGGCGAGAACGTCTGGCGGGTCAGCCTGGTCGACCGCCAACACACCGAGCCCCAACATCTGGACTTGGAAGTCAGGTTGCCAGTCATCTATCAGGCGTGGTTCTGGCTGGGGCTGGGGCTGGTGGCGGCGCTGGTGGTGGCCAGCCTGGCTTTTGCGGCGTGGCGGTATGTGGTCGGCTTGCATCTGCAACGCCAGCATGGCCTCGAAGAGGAACGCGCCCGCATTGCACGCGACCTGCATGATGATTTGGGCACGAGCTTGACGCGGGTTTCGGTGATGGCCGAGGACGGTACTAACAAGCAGGAGGACCTCGAGGGTCTGCGTCACAGGCTCGCGGCCATCCGCGCCGTGGCGCATGAGATGACCCAGTCGATGGACGAGACGGTGTGGGCGATCAACCCGCGCAACGACACGCTCGACGGCATCGTCAATTACCTCATCGATTATGCCGAAGAATTCCTGGGGCCGGCGGGCTTGAAGTTGCGCCTGGACATGCCGCTGCAATTGCCCGCCTGGTTCCTGCCCTCGGCGCTGCGGCACGATTTGTTCCTCGCCTTCAAGGAAGCGCTTAACAACATCGTCAAGCATGCCGCCGCGCGTGAGGTGCAGGTGACCCTGCGCGTGGAGCCCCGCCAGTTCCGGCTCATCGTCCAGGATGACGGCCGCGGCCTGCCCGATCGGAAAACAGGCGTCTCGCCTGTTAGGGAAGACAGCGCGTCCCACCTGTCGGCCGATGAAACGACAGGCAGGCCGCCCGTCGGCCCTGACAGGCGGGACGCCTGTCCTCCGGCTGACCTGCCGCCCGCCACCGGCCATGGCTTGGGCAACCTGCGCGAGCGCATGGCGCAGCTCGGCGGCGCCTGCCGGATCACCAGCACGCCGGGGCTCGGAACGACCGTTGAATTTGTAGTGCCTGTGTCGTTGATTGCCAGAAAAGGAAAACATGAAAATTAAAATCAAACCTACGTCGATCCGAGTGGCGCTCGTCGAGGACGACGCGTCGCTGCTCGAACTTTTCAAAGGCTGGATCCAGACCGCGCCACACATGGAACTGGCCGGAGAGTTTGCCGACGCGGAAAGCGCGATGTTGCACCTGCCAAGCCACCCGCCGGATG
>JBILFE010000403.1:0-4300 GCA_044351705.1 Luteolibacter sp.
TTCGCCGGCAAGACATTCGATGCCTGGCAGAAATCCGGACAGGACGAAGGCTCTGTCATCGCCGATCCGAAGTTCGCCGATGCGGCCAGGCGCGACTTCCGCTTCACCGGCGAGAATCCCGCCTTGGCGCAAATCGGTTTCAAAGTCTTCGATTACACGCAGGCCGGGGTGTATGGTACCGCCGCGTGGAAAGAGTTGGCCGCCGCCCGCCGCTACCCCACACTCGAAATCGCTCCGCCGCCACCTGCGCCCTAGATGATTTATTGAAAGGGTTCGGAATTGATGCGAGTAATGGCCCGACACAACTGCGATCTGCCAAATGAAAAAAATGCAACACCCCATCCGCCAACTGGCTATATGTGCCGGGATTTTCTGGCTTCCCACAACCCTTTTGGCGTGGGAACCAAATCTTGCCGATTTGAAGCAAGCCGTCACCGCCGGCAATTTTGCCAGTTATTTTGACAACCTCAGCAAATGGTTGAACCAGAAGGCGGCGGCCACCCCCGGCGGCACCTCGGAGGCGGCGCTTAATACCTTGCTCAAGGATCCGGCGCTTGCCAGCGTGCTCGGCCAACGCACGTTCCTGCTCAAATACGGCGTCGGCAACGTCGAAGCCTTCATCAAGGCCGAGCCGGGCAACAAGGACTTCGTGCTCTGGATCATGCAAAATGCCCGCACGCTCGACCAATTTTTGTTAGGCGCGGCACCCATCGGGCTGCGTCAGCGCGAGGACAACAGCTTCGGGATTCCCGGCGGCGCACTCAACATCTGGAAGACGATCTACGATGCGGACGCGGATTCCAAGAGCGGCCTCTATCTGAAACTGGCGATGGCGACCGCGCTCAATCCGCCGGGCACGGGGTGCCGGGGTGCCGGCCAACCGGAAAAGCCCGAGACGCCCTTGTCACGCTATCTGCATTTCAAAAAGGCGCACCAGAACAAGGAATTGATGCCGAGTTTTGACACGCTGGAAGTGTGGGAACTGCGGCACGTGACGTGCGCGATGTCCACCAACGCCGATCTGGCATGGGGCCGGGAGATGGTCAACACTTGGAATCCAACATTCCGCAACAATGAAGCCGTGGTTGAAACCACCACCCAGGTGTGGCGCAGGAACTCCCCCATTTCACATGGCAACTCATACAGGAATGTCCTGGCAGGCGGCGGCAAATGCGGTCCGCGTTCCTCGTGGTCGGTGTTTATTTGCCAGGCCTTCGGCATCCCGGCCACTGGCGTCGGCCAGCCCGCACACGCCTGCGTGGCCTATCGGAAACCCGACGGTGTGTGGGCGACCGCCTTTGGCCGCAGTTGGGCCGCCTCCAAATTGTTAGGGATGTCGGGCAATGAATTCGTCGAAGGGATGAATGCGGAGCTGCAACCGCAACGCTTTGCGCTGGTCGAACACATGCGCTGGCTGGCCTTGGCGCTGCCCGCAAGCAGCCAGGGCCCGATCCTTGAACTGGCCAAAACCATCACCAAAGCGCCGCCGGAACCCAAAGCCGCGCCCGCGAATGTGCCGGCGAGTGCGCCCGTGGCAGCCAAGCCCCCTACCCCGACACCGGCGGTGCCACCGACGTTTTCTGCGGCGGCCGGGGTCATCCACGCCGATGCCGGTTCGTTCTTTGACAACGGCGGATGCACCGTGTTCGGCGGCCATCCCGGAGTGTGGGTCGGCGACAGCTACCCCGCAGGCACCGGCAAACAAATCCATTTTGCGGCCAACATGGGCAGCGTCTGGGCAGGCTATAAAATCAACGTGCCGGAAACCGGCATGTACGAACTGGTGGCCAAAGTCGGCACCGTCAACTTCGACCAGGGACTCATGGTCCGTTCGTACGGCGCCATGTACACCGCCAAGAGCGCCACGGCATCCGCCGTCTATAAGAACATGATCAAGGATTTGGGACCCCAACAGGCGATCGACAACAACCCCAGCACCCGCTGGGCGGTCAATGAGGGCGTCGATCAAGCGATTTTGGAAATTGATCTGGGCGAGGCCAAGCCGATCAGCACTTGCATGATGGACGAGCGCTTTTTCAACCGCGTTTCCAGATTCAAGGTGGAATACAAGGCTGGCACCGAGTGGAAGCCGCTGTTTGAGGACACCAACATCGGCATCGCCTACGCCAAGGATTTCCCCACCGTGACAGCCCAGAATGTGCGCCTCTGCACGCTCGATGGCCGCGAGCGTGGCGGACCGACGATCTGGGAATTCAGCGTCGGCACGGTCAAGAACGGCACCGCCTGGATCAATCTGCCGTGCACCTATGGCTTGTGGGAAAACACCAAACCAGTGGAAATCAGCCTGGTCAAGGGTGCCCAGACCATCTGGTTCTTCGCCCCCTTCCAGCGCGGCATTTCGCTCAAGTCGTTCGACCTCCGCGCCAAAGGGGCCTCCAAAACTTCCAGCGGAGCAGCCCAGACGGGTCCCAAGCCGGCGCTGCCGTCAAGCCAGTTGAAGAATGCCACCGGGGAAGACCCGGAGTAACCTCGCCCCTCGACGAGCGGCCGCTCGCGGCCGTGCCTGCGTGGTGCTGCAAACCCTCGAATTCACCACCATGAAATTCCTTCGCATCCTGTGTTTGCTCGCCCTGCCGGTCGGCATTTGCGCCCAATCCATCCGCGAGAGCGACGCCGACCCGCGCATGCTGACGGCCATGCTAACAGGCGATGCGTTATGGGAAACCCCCACGGAAAAGTTCGAGCAGCAGTTCCAGGATCTCGGTCTGCAATGGCTATCCGCTGGCAAAGATCAGGCCCGCTTTTTTGGCAACTACGCCATCTTCAATCCACAACTCAAAACCCCGGAGGTCATCGCCGAGTTCCAAGCCGGCAAACTCGCCCGCGTCAATGTCTCCATTTTCAACCGGGGCGACAGCGCCAGACAGGCATCTGACAAAAATCACTTCGAGCAACAAGTCGAGGCGATCAAGGCCACTATCAGCAGCACCCTCGGGGTGCAAGCCACCGAGCGCGGCAAGGACAAGCAGAGCGCGGTGAATGCCGTGG
Organism: Luteolibacter sp.; assembly: GCA_044351705.1. Taxonomy (GTDB): domain Bacteria; phylum Verrucomicrobiota; class Verrucomicrobiia; order Verrucomicrobiales; family Akkermansiaceae; genus Luteolibacter. The sequence goes on from JBILFE010000403.1 coordinate 3,010, forward strand.
GCTGGATGTGGATGAAGCCGCCCACCGCCTATCTGTTGGAATACAGTTTCATCAAGGAAGTCAAATCCCGCGACCAGGAGTTCCGCGCGGAGTTCATCCGCTTGCGGGCCATGCCCATTGCCAAGCAACAGGTGCCCCCCGGCACCCACCCGACAAACGGCGCCAACCAACCGGTGGCCCGCTCGTCGCTCGCCGCCAACCTCACGCACGACGCCAATGGTGACGTTGTCATCAAGAATGTCCCCATGGTGGATCAAGGACCGAAAGGCTACTGCGCGGTGGCCACCACCGAACGCATCTTCCGTTACTACGGGCTCGCCGTGGACCAACATGAACTCGCCCAAATCGCCAACACCAGCGACGGCGGCGGCACCAGCCCCACCGCCATGCTCGCCGCACTCGAAAAAATCGAGGGTCGCATGAAAGTCCGCGTCCGCGCCCTGCAAAAGTTTGAGATGAAGGAGTTCCTCAGTCTGGTCGCCGATTACAACCGCGAGGCAAAACGCAACGGCGAAACGAAAATCGACATCGATCAAGGCGGCACCATCGACATCGCTGAAATTTACTCCGGCATGGATCCGGCCACCCTCAAAACCTGCCGCACGGTGAAGGACAAATCAGGCTATGGCACCTTCCAGCGCCTCGTCACAGAAACCATCAACAAGGGCGTGCCGGTCATGTGGAGCGTGCAGCTCGGCCTCTTCAAGGAGGGCAACCTGCCCCAATCCGGCGGCGGTCACATGCGCCTCATCATCGGCTACAACCTCAAAACCAGCGAGATCATCTACTCCGACTCATGGGGCGCCGAGCACGCGCTCAAACGCATGCCCATGGCCGATGCCCGCAGCATGACCACCGGCATGTATTATATCGAACCGAGGAAATGACGACATTCGTTGGCAGCAGCCGGCCCGCCCTCGCCGTATCGTCCCTGCCCCGGCATTTTCCCGCGCTCGACTGGCTCCGCGGCATCGCCGCGCTGGGGGTGGCAATCTATCATTTTGGTGCCTGCCGCAACGGCTATCTGCCGCAGGGCGACCCGCTGGGAATGATCGCGGATCGCGGCTATCTGGGAGTTCAATGGTTTTTCGTCGTGTCAGGGTTCATCGTTCCGTTGACCCTGTGGCGCCACGGCTACCGTCTCCAACATGCAGGAACCTTCCTGGCCAAAAGAATCATCCGCCTCTATCCACCCTATCTGGTTTCACTGGCGCTGGTTCTCATCTGGTTCACCATCGGCTCACTCTCAAATGCCTACACCGGTCCGGCCGCCATCTGGAGTCCGGCCAGA
>JBILFE010000725.1:0-4296 GCA_044351705.1 Luteolibacter sp.
CAGGGAATTGAACTTGCTCGCCCCCGTGGCCATTGTCAGGTCGAATGCTGAGTTCTGACACACCTTGCGACTCGTGGGAACCCGGTGGCGTTGAACGCCTCTCCGGCGTGGTTTGCGCCCGTGCCTTGCCGAGCCGGCATGGACGTTTTACGTGCCTCTGGAACGCGGTGTTAGGCCGACTTTCGCTGTTAGTGGGTTTTTCGGATCCAGATCGGTTGCTGCGCAGTAAAAGCTATAAATGAAAAAGCTTGCTGCTGCTTTTTTTACCACCATTTTCCCCTTTAGGATCAAGTCTCAGGCTCACCCAAAAATGTCATGAAATGCCTAACTCTTTAATAATCCGTGAAATCCGTGTAATCCGTGGTGGTCTTAGTCCGTCATACACCTAAAGCGGACTGCAACGGGAAGTTTTTTAACAGTGCCTTATTTCCTTTTCCGGCGGTGCAGCCCGGCAGCCAACAGCAAGCCGGCCATGGCACTGGTAGGCTCGGGCACGGCGGTCCAATTGAGCGTGTTGCCGGTGGTGGTGAAGTACCCTTGGTTGTGCACCGTGCCGGATGGCTGCACATTCACACCACCGAAGGCGGTGAACAAAGTTTCGAGGGCGAAGGTGCCGCCGCCGGTGGTGGTGAAAATATCGGTCCAGGATTTGTTCGTGTCCCAGAACGAATCCGAGAACACATTGCTCCCGAGCACCACGTTGAAAACCGCGTTGCCGGTGACCGCGCCGTTGGCGACCACCTTGTCGTAGCTGCCGGCGTTGGTGGCACCCGCACCCGGGTCGGTGGTGGGGGCGGCAAAATCCCACTCGAAGATGGAGCCGGGGTTGAAGGTGACCGCGCCGGAAAGCGTCTGGGTACCCACACCCGTGGTTCCTCCGCCCATCGCTTCGACTGTCCCGGGCGTGTAGGTATTGCCGGAGGTCACGGTGAATCCCGGAGTGATCGTGCCGGTGCCGCTGAGGATGCCACCCGTGCCACTGAAGGTGACGGGTTTCGACAGGGCGGTGCTGGAGTTGTAGTTGAACTCGGCCGCGCCGATGGAAACCCCGCTGGTGGAGTTGATCGTCCCGGTGGATCCGATGACCAGCTTGCCGTCACTCACGGTGGTCGTGCCGCTGTAGGTGCTGGGGCCCGTCAGGGTCAGGGTGCCGGACGACGCCTTGATCAGGTTGCCGCCGCTGCCGCTGATGGAACCGCTGAAGGTCGACGACAGGTTGTTGGCCGATCCGACGGTTAGTGTGTTAGCACCAAGGGTGGTGGAGCCGCCACCGCTCAATGAGCCGATGGTCTGGCTCGCACCTGCATTGAAGGTTGCGCCGCTGGAGACGCTCACTGCGGCGAGGTTGCCCAAGGCGGTAGCTTGATTGCTATTGACGGTGCCGCCGGTGATGTTCAATGCGGTGCCATTGCCCAGGCTGGTTGCCGCGGTGCCGAGGGTCAGACTGCCGGCTCCTTGCTTGGTGATGGTGCGGCCGGTGCTTGCGTCGTTCAGCGCCCCGAGGAGCAAAGTGCCGGAGCCGCCGCCGCTGCTGTTAGCCACATCGAAGGCGGGGTTGCCGGAAAGGGTCGAAGCCCCCAGCGTCAGGCTGTAGGGATTGGCGGTGGTATCCGCGCTGGTCACACTGAGCTTTTGCGAGCCGATGCCGAGCGTTCCCATGCTTGCGGCCAGCGAGCCGCTGATGTTGATGGACGAGTCGGCGGAGACAACCACGTTGTTAGAGTAAGTCTGTGCGGCATTCAGGGTGTTGATGGCACCGCTGACTGCGAAGACCGCCTCATAAGTATTTGCGGTTTGCCCGAAGTCGTCATGGAAGGTCAGGCTGGTCAGCATCTTGCCGGAATAATTGACACCGTTGATATTGCTGAGGTTGATGTCGGTTTCATACATGCCGAAATTGGCACCGCCGCCCGTATCGAGAGTGCCGGCACCACTGGCAACCATATTCCAGCGGCTGACCGTGTTGGGCAACGCCTGGTATGGAGCGCGGGCCGCCTCCTGGCCTGGGGTATTGAGGTACCAGTCGTAAGCGATGATGGTGGTGGAGACCGTACTGCCGTCACTGAAGTGGAGGGTGACCGTGGGAGTCGGGTTGCGATCGGTGATGCCGGCGCTGCTGGCTAGGATCGAGATGTCATGAAAAGCCGTGGGCGTGGTCAGCGTCAGGATTGGCGACGGGTTGGAGCTGGTCATGACCAGCGCGTTGGCCGCGGTGAACGGCCGTAATTGGAAGGAAGACTTCATCGCGTCGCTTTCCTTGCCAACGAGGGAGTTGGAAATCCGGCTGGTGAAGGCGGTGGTTATCAAGCCGACATTCCCTGATGCGCCATAGCCATTTTGGATATATGCGGCGCCGGAGCTGCTGTCGCCTACGTCGAAGGACACCGTGCCGCCCCAGGTGGGTGCCGAAGTGCTGACATCCGTAGTCGCCAGAATCACGTCCGAATTCCAACCTGTGGAGGCTTGGTTGACGGCTTGGCCGAAGCTGGTTTTGCCCTGGAGGGCGAGGGTGCCGCCGCTTAGCGTGGTGGTTCCGGTTCCGAGGGTATTAAAGGAAGCATCGGTGGCCGGTGAGACGACCGTCACGTTCGGGTTGATGATTGTGCCGCCGGCATAGGTGTTATTGCCGCCGAGGACGATGCTCGCGTTGCCGGAACCGCTGCTGTTGACAGCGTTGACCCCTGCGGTGGTGTCGGTGCCGTTCTTGAGAATGTTGCCGTTAAAGGCGACGGTGCCACCGGCGGCGGCGCTCAGCGTCACGGATTTGCCGGTGTTGACCGTGCTGCCCAAGGTGATGCTGCTGTCATAGCTGGATGTGCCCGTGGTGTTGGTTCCCCCGAGGGTCAAGATCCCTGAGGTGGTGTCGCGCACCGTGATGTTCGTCCGCAGCGCGCGTCCGGCGGCGTCCAACAGGATCGCGGCGTTGTTTGATCCGAACGTGGCGCCCAGATTCACCGCCCCGCTGCCGAGTGCCGCGTTGTGGCCGACCAACAAGGAGCCGTTGCTCACGGTGGTGCCGCCGGAATAGGTGTTGGTGCCGTTGAGTGCCAAGGTACCGCTTCCCGCCTGGGTCACACTGCCTGAGCCAGTGATGACGCTGGCGAAGTCCGTGCCCTGCGTGAGAGTGTTAGTCCGGTTGAAGCTCAAAATGCCATCGTTGTTGATGGCAATGGAACCGCTGGTGGGCAGCGAGCCGGTCGTGCTGCCGTTGCCAACTTGCAGCATGCCGCCGCTGACGTTGGTAGTGCCGGTATAGGTATTGGCTCCCGTGAGAATGAGCGTGCCAGGGCCGGTCTTGGTGAGCGCGGCACCGGAAATCACCGATCCGATGGTCAGATCCCCGCCATACTGGTGGACGATCAGTTCGGTCGCTGATCCGCGAAGTGTGCCGCCTGTGATCGACTTGGTGCCCGCACCGGTAGTTAACAATCCGCCCGAGGTCAAGGTGATGGTACCACTGCTGACCGTTAGGGTCTGCGCCGTGCTCCCATTCATCCGGAGCGAATTCACCGTAGCGCCGGCCTGAGTCAGATTTCCTGAGATGCTGACGTTGTTCGCCGTCGCGCCGAAGTTCGAGGCATAGGTGGCCAGTGCGGTGATCGATCCATTGGTCGATGTGTTCTTGGTCGCCCAACCCGCGCCAGTAATCGTCGCCCATGGGATGATCGCGTTGGTGCCGACGGTGAGGGTGCCATTGGCGGTGGCGATGCCTGCCGCGCCGTAGTTCACGCTGCCTCCGATGTTACGGGTGATGGTGCCCTGCTGCAGGACACTGGTGCCGCTGGACCGCGCCACCGACGAGGACGCGGCCGCGACGGTTGTGGAGCCCACCACTTCGGTATGCGACGATGCGCCGTTAGCCAGGTTCAACGTGCCACCACTCAAGGTGAGAACCCCGGTATCTGCTAGTTTGGAACCGACCGTGGTGTAGTCGAGGGTCAGCGTGCCGCCGGAAACAATCGTGCCGCCGGTGTAGGTGTTGGCTCCAGAGAGTGTCGCCGTGCCAGCGCCGGTTTTGGTGAGAGGCACCGCACCCGCTAAAATCGCGCTCACCGTGCCGGTGTTGGTCAGGTTGTAGGAGGTGCCGGTTAGCACACCGGTGGTGCCGGTGATGCTGCCGCTCGACAGCGTGACCGCGCCGACCGTGTCGGTGAAGGTCGCCACGTTGAGCGTCCCACCTGCCACCGTCACAGGCCCGGAACTCAGCGCGTAGTTCACACCGAGGGCCAGCGTGCCCTCGGCCACCGTGGTCAGGCCGGTGTAAGTGTTGACGCCGCTGAGCGTCGCCGTGCCCGC
>JBILFE010000404.1:0-4284 GCA_044351705.1 Luteolibacter sp.
CTACCTCACGCGCTATGCTGAGCCCGCGCCCGGAACTCTCAGATTCTCCACTTTGTATCGGGACCGGGATTGGCTTAACATGCAGGTTTCGCTCACCAAGCGTTTTTGATCACCTTCCCCGGCACACCCGATATCTGTATTTTCAAACCCGACCTGAAAACACCATGCACCAGCCCGGCCCCCTCATCCCCTGGAAAACCCCAGTGCTCTCCGCCATCGTCGGCGTGATCATCTCTCTGGCCGGCACGCTCAGCGTACAAGCCACTGACGTCGGCGGCATCGCCAGTGACTTTACTGTCACCAACCGTGCCACAGGGCAACCGCTGCACTTGTCGGATTTCGCGGGCAAGGTGCTGGTGTTGGACTTCTTCGCCTATTGGTGCGGCTACTGCCCGGCTTCATCGGCGGACCTCGAACAGAACGTCCAGAAGTACTATGCCATGCGCGGTGGCAATCCCAACGGGGTGCCGGTGCAGGTGCTGGCGGTCAGCGTCGATGCGAGCAACCCCCAGCTAACGGCTCAATTTGTGGCGACCGCAGGCTTGGAACTGGCGGCGGACGATGTGAATGCGTGGGGGCAGTTAGGCAGCGGCGGCTTTCCCTCTTTTGCGATTATCGACTGCGTCGCGGAGTCGGCAACCCACCAACAATGGAAGGTGATCTACAAGGAAGCCGGTTATGCCGGTGCCGCCACCTTTCAAAGTTACATCAATGCGGTCCAATACTATTTTCCCGAAATCGGGGTCGAACAGCCCGCCGGCACCCCTCTTTTCGACGGCAGCGCCGTGGTTGACTGCGGCAGCATCGCCGTCGGCAGCGCTTCCAGCGCGTTCAGCTTCACGATCAAGAACACCGACTCGGGCGACCTGACCGGCTTGACGATTTCCAAGGACGGTCCCAATGCTGCGGATTTCACCATCATCACAAATCCGGTGGCACCTGTCAGGGGACCAAGTGGCAGCACGACTTTCACCCTGAAGTTCGCGCCGGGTGCCACCGGAACCAAAACGGCCGCCATCCACATCGCCAGCAATGATAAGGATGAAAGCCCCTTCGACATCACCCTGGCGGGAGTCGGGTTGGCCCCCGGCAGCGCCCGGGAAATCGCCGTGGAACAGCCCGTGGGTACCAACCTTCCCGACGGCGGATCAAAGGATTTCGGCTCGGTGCCCTTTGGCTCCAGTGCCAGCCGGCAGTTTACCATCGTCAACATTGGCGCGGCCAATCTGACGGGACTGGCGCTCACCTGTAATGGTGACCATCCCGCTGAATTCACCGCGAGCGGGCCCAGTACCAGCACCCTGGTACCCGGTGCAAGCGCCACCTTCACCGTGACGTTCAACCCCGTGGTGACAGGGCCACACAGCGCCGCCATCCGCATCGTTTCCAGCGGCACCGAAGAGAACCCCTTCGATATCGCTTTGAGTGCCCAGTGTGATTTCACCAACACCAGTACCATCACCATTCCGCTCGTGGGCAATGCCTCCCCCTATCCGTCCACCCTCGCCGTATCGGGGATCACCGGAGCCGCGACCGCCTTGCGCGTGAAACTCAACGGACTCACCCACGGCTGGCCCGACGATCTGGATGTGTTCCTGGTTTCGCCCGCGGGCAAGGTGTGTGCTCTCATGTCCGACGCCGGTGGCAAAGACACACAGGAAATGAAGAACTGCAATCTCGTTTTCGACGATACCGCGGCAGCCATAATACCCGATGCTACTGCCATCACCTCGGGATCCTACCGGCCGGCGAACTATGAGGCAAGTGTCGAGCCCCTGCCGACGGGTGCAAGCGGCCCAATCGTCACCAGCCTGCTGGCGCTCGCGGGCGGGAGCGTGAACGGCACTTGGAAACTATTTTTGAGCGACGATATCAACGGGGATAGCGGCACCCTCACATCCTGGTCTCTGCAGTTCGACACCGCCGCCGAAATCGCGGTCGAGCAACCTGCCGGGACGGGACTTACCGACGGCAGTGCCAGCATCGCCTGCGGCAGCGTCAGTGTTGGAAACTCGTCCAACGCCATGACTTTCACTGTCAAAAACATCGGCACCACCACCCTGACAGGACTGGCGGTCACCAAGGACGGCGCCGACCCCTCGGACTTTGCGGTGGGCAGCCTTGGCACCACCACCTTGGCCTACGGCCTGAGCGCCACCTTTAGCGTCGTGTTCAGCCCGGCGGAAACCGGTTCGCGCAGCGCTGCCATCCACATCGCAAGCAGCGACGCCGACGAAGCCTCTTTCGATATCAACCTGACCGGCACCGGCATTGCCCCTGCCATCCAAAGCTGGCGCCAAACCCACTTCGGCAATATGGCCAGCATCGGCGATGGCGAGGATTCCAAAGACCCCGACAAGGATGGCATCCCCAACCTGCTCGAATTTGCCTTTGGTACGGACCCCAAACAGGGCAGCTCCAGACTGTTGCCGGAGCCGCACACAGCCGGAGGCAACCTGCTGATCAGTTTCACCCAGCCTGCCGACGGCAGCGGGGTGCTCTATGGTGCAGAGTGGAGTCCCACGCTGCTGCCCGGCAGTTGGCTGCCGGTCGCCGACACCGGCACATCACCCCAACACACGTTCAGCGTGCCAGTCGGATCTAACACAAAGCTCTACATGCGCCTTAAAGTGACGGCACCGCAGTGACCACGGCGTGGCGGATGCGGTGGCGGGCGCGGATAGATCGCACCGCGGCGTGGCGGATGCGGTGGCGGGCGCGGGCACGGACCGCGGCCGAATCGGGCATACCCCCGAAATCTCCTCATGGTCCGGCTTGCTCCCGCCACCGGATGAGCTAAACTCCCGCCGATGAGCCGCAGATCCAGAAGACGACGAGGTGCCCAAACCAGCGGATGGATGGGACGCGTGGCCGTGGGCATGCTCATAACCGGCGTGATCGGCGCGGCCATCGGCTATGGCTCGCTCAAAAACTACCTGCACAGCGATGGCTTCCGCCGCATGCTTTCGGCACAAGTGAGCAAGGTCCTCGGCATGGTCGGCGAATTCAGTTTATTCCGCTGGGATGGTCTGGCGGTGGACACCGAGACTTTCGATGCAACCGGCACGGGCTTGATCAGCTCGTTGCATGCCGACCGCCTGCACACCGAAGTGAATCTATCCGGCGTGCGGCGTGGCGTGTGGAATCTTTACGCGGGCAGCATCAAGCGGGTGGAAGTCACCATGGATACGCGCGGCCTCCAGAATGACTCGCCCTTGCAAACCCAGACCCTTGATGCCTTCCACAGCCCGCCCAAAAAAAATGGCTGGTTACCCAACCGCGTCGAAATCAACAGCCTGGACTTGCGCGAATGCATCGTCAAAGCCGTCCTGCCTGACGGCGAAATCGGCGCCAACGGCATGCGCGTCCGCATGGAACGCGCCGGCCCACTCAATGCCTATCGCGCCGAAATCGAGGGTGGCCGCGTCCGCTTCCCCTGGTCGTGGCTGCCCGAACTCAACCTCAACCGGATCCGCCTGCGCTATCAAAACGACAGTTTTTTCATCACCGATATTGACGCCTCGGTTTTCAAACAAGGCCGGATCGATGGCAGCGGCGAGTGGAATCCCAAGGAACAAACGTATGCCTTCGAAGGCAATGTCCGCGGCATCAAGTGCGATGAACTGCTGAGCAAGGACTGGGCCAAACACCTGACAGGCACCCTGGCATCAACCTTTGTCATCACAAGCCGCAGCTCCGGCCTGTTCGCCAAGGGCAGCCTAACTATTAAAAACGGTGTGCTCACCGCGCTGCCCATTTTGGATTCACTCGCGGCTTATGCCGACACCCGGCGCTTTCGCATCTTGGCCTTGAACGAGGCGCAGGCCGACTGGCGCTGGAATCAAAACACCCTCACTTTGGACAACCTCGTGCTTGCCAGCGAGAGTCTGGTGCGCTTGGAGGGCCGCCTGATCATTCGAGGACGCGAACTCGACGGAGTCTTCCGGCTCGGCCTGGCACCTGGCACCCTCGCTGCCATCCCCGGCGCGGAAACCGATGTGTTTCTTGCCGGCGAACGCAACTTGCGCTGGACCCCACTGCGCATCACCGGCACCCTCGACGACCCCAAAGAGGATCTGACTGAACGTTTGATCGCCGCAGCCGAAAACCGCATGTTTGAAGTGCTTCCGGATTCCGGGGAAAAAGTCCTCAAATTCACCCGCTCGATCCTCGATAGCTCAGGCACCATCAAGACCAGCACCGAGGTGATCGATCGAGCCGCCGACACCCTCATGGGAGTTGGCGGCGGCGTCCTCAACGGCCTCCTCGGCGGCGGCGAACCAG
>JBILFE010000406.1:0-4276 GCA_044351705.1 Luteolibacter sp.
ATCTGCGTGGGGCGGGTGGGGCACGGCGGCATGGCTCTATCTGGTGATGTTAGTCAGCCCGGGATGTATGGGTCCGGTGGCCGGGGTGTTTCCAGCGGCAAAGGGCGATCATGGCGAGACGGTTTATGTGGTCAATCACGGCTGGCACACGGGATTGGTGGTGCCGACGGCGCGGCTGCCGGTGGGCGCGTGGCTGCCTCGCGAGGGTGGCATGCGCGGCAAGTACCTGGAGATCGGCTGGGGCGATGACGATTTCTATCGGGCAAGCAAGATCAACTCGGGGATGGCGTTGCGGGCGATGTGCTGGAGGAATCCGGCGGTGCTGCATGTGGTGGCGATGGGCGAGTCGCCGGAGGTGTATTTTTCCAACAGTGGAATCATCAGGGTCCAGTTGAGTGGCAGAGGGTTTCAACGGCTTTGTGAGTATTTGGCGGAGTCCTACGCCAGCGGTGCGGACGGAACTCCCATTGACCTGGGCAAGGGGATCTATGGCAACAGCCGGTTTTATCGGGCGCGCGACCATTACTATTTCCCCAACACCTGCAATAAATGGACGGCACGCGCGCTGCGTGCGGCGGGAGCGCCGATCACGCCGTTTTACGCCGTGCGGGCCGCGAATGTGTTCAATCAGTCAAGGAAGTTCGGCGAGGTTGTTAGGGAATTGTCCGCCGGTCACTGAAAACAGGGCGGATGGGAATAAGCGGCGTTGTGAAATGGCGGTTGACCGCAACGGCCTTCCTGAGAGATAACACAAGGCTTTGAGACGCGACGGCACCATGCTCATTGACGCCCACCAACATTTTTGGAAATACCAACCGGCGCATCAGGTATGGATGACTGACGCGATGCAGGTGCTGCGGCAGGATTATCTGCCCGGGGATCTCGAACCGTTGCTGGCCGCCATCGGATTTGACGGTGCCATCGCCGTGCAGGCGCGGCAAATGCCGGAGGAGACCGAATGGTTGTTGCAACTGGCCGACGCCCATGCCGTGATCAAGGGAGTGGTGGGTTGGGTGGATCTGCGATCGCCAGCGCTCGGCGAACAATTGGCACGCTATGCGCCGCATCCCAAATTTGTCGGCGTCCGTCACGTAGTACACGACGAACCGGACGAGCGTTTCATGTTGCGGCCGGACTTTCGCCGTGGCATTGCGCAACTGCACGAGCATGACCTCACCTATGATTTGCTGCTGTTTCCGCGGCATCTGCCCGTGGCGGTGGAGTTGGTCGCGGCGTTTCCCCAGCAAGCGTTCGTTCTCGACCATATGGCCAAGCCGGCGATTGGTGAGGGGGTGGTGTCACCGTGGCGGGAGGAATTGCTGCGCTTGGGGGATTATCCCAACGTGTTTTGCAAACTTTCCGGATTGGTCACCGAGGCCAAGTGGCGGCAGTGGCAAGTGGACGATTTTTACCGTTATCTGGACATGGTCATTGGGATATTCGGGACGCAGCGCGTCATGATTGGTTCGGACTGGCCGGTGTGTACCCTGTCCGGAGACTACGTTGTGGTCATGAATATTGTCATCGACTACGTGCAGCAATTTCCGGCGGAGGTGCGTGCGGCAATTCTCGGTGGCACCTGCGCGCGGTTTTACGGAATCAATGAGTAACCTTATGAGCCCCCCCCGTGATACCATGTTAGCCGGCGTTCTTCACGCTGCCAAAGATCTCCGCATGGAGCAAGTTGCGCTGCCTGAACTGCGAGCGGGCATGGTCCTGTTGCGGGTCCGCCGTGCCGGCATTTGCGGCTCGGACCTGCATTACTTCGAACACGGCTACTGCGGGGCCTTCGTGCCATCGCGGCCGTTCATCCTCGGCCATGAATTCACCGCCGATGTGGCCGCGGTGGCGGCCGATGTCACAGCGCCGGAGGCGGGTGCCCGCGTCACGGTCAACCCGGCGCGTGCTTGTGGATTCTGTGACTATTGCAAGGCCGGGCGCGGCAATCTGTGCCGCCAGACTGTCATGTTAGGCAGTGGCAGCACCACGCCGCCCACCGACGGTGCCTTCGCCGAATGGGTCATGGTGCGTGCGGATCAATGTCACATTCTGCCGCCGCAGCTGGATGATGGCGTGGGTGCCATGATGGAACCGTTGGCGGTGGCGTTGCACGCAGTGAAACAGGCCGGCGCGGTGGCCGGCAAGCGCGTGCTGGTGATCGGCGGCGGCCCCATCGGATTGTTGGTCATGCTCACGGCGCGGGCATTTGGCGCCACCCCGGTGGCTCTCAGCGACTTGGTCGAAGGGCGGCGCCACGCCGCACTCAAGCTGGGGGCGGATGTCGCTCTGGATGCCGCAGCCAAGCATTTGCCGGAGCGGGTGTGCGAACTAACTGGCGACGGCTTTGATGTGGTCTTTGAAGCGTCCGGCGCGGCGCCGGCCTTGCGCCAGGCCTTCAATTTTGTGCGTCGCGGTGCCACCATCGTGCAGATTGGCACAGTGGGGACCGACGACGTGCCGCTGCCGGTCAACCAACTGATGGTGGGAGAGACCCGGTTTATCGGATCATTTCGCTATGGCAACGTGTTTGACGAGGCGATCCGCTTGGTGGCGGGCGGGCGGGTCAATCTCGAACCGCTGATCAGCGAGGTTTTTTCGCTGGTAGAACTGCCGCAGGCAATGCACCGTGCGTCCGCCAAGGGCGACGTCATCAAAGTGCAAATCCAAGTCAGCTAGATTTTTCACCCCCCCCAACAACCAACGAACAAACACCATGAATGTCTTATCCAATGTGCTGGCGTCTGCCAAGGTTTCATCCATCGATGTGGCCGTCATTGCAATTTACCTGATCGGCATCACGGCCTTTGGCATTTGGATCGGCTACCGCCGCAACACCTCGTCCCAACAATATTTCCTGGCCAACAAATCGCTCGGCTGGTTCACCGTCGGCGCGGCTGTGTTCACATCCAATATATCGACCCTGCATCTGGTGGGTTTGGCCGCTGGTGGCGCCAAGGAGGGCATGGTGATCGGCAACTTTGAGTGGATGGCATGTTTCACGCTGATGGCGCTGGCGCTGGTCTTCGCGCCGTTTTACATCAATTCGGGCGTCTCGACGCTGCCGGAGTTCATGGAGCGGCGCTATTGCCCGCAGGCCCGGACATTTCTCGCGGTCATCGGATTGTTAGGTGCGCTGTTGATTCACATTGGCATCAGCCTGTTTGCAGCGGCCAAGGTATTCCAAAGTTTCCTCGGTGTGCCGATGGAAGTGACTATCATCGTGCTGTCGTTGTTCACGGTGACATACACGGTGCTTGGAGGCTTGAAGGCGGTGGTGATGACCGAAAACATCCAAGTCTGCCTGTTGCTGGGCGGAGCGACCTTGGTCACTGTGTTAGGCATCATGGCGCTGCCGGGCGTCGGCGTGCACGATGTGGCGAGCTTCAAGTCAGCGGTGGCACCGGGGCAGTTGAACATGCTCCAGCCCATCATCAATGCCAAGGGCCACCTCAACGAGTTTTCGTGGCTCAGCGTGTTGCTGGGATACCCGATTCTGGGCGTCTGGTATTGGTGTGCGGACCAGACGCATGTGCAGCGGGTGCTAGGGGCGAAGAGTCTCAAGGACGGGCAGAACGGTGCGCTGTTTGCGGGATTTCTCAAGATCACGCCGGTGTTCCTAATGGTGCTGCCGGGTGTGATTGGTTACGTGCTGTGGCAGAAAGGTGCCTTCACCTTGGATAAGGTTGCCACCACCGGCGAATGGGATTACAACACCATGCTGCCATCATTGATCAACCACCTCATCCCCGTCGGCCTCAAGGGCTTGCTCGCCGCCAGCATGGCCGCCGCCCTGATGAGTTGCATGGCCGCTGCCCTCAACAGTTGCGCCACCTTGATTTCCCTCGACATCGTCAAACGCGTGCACCCGGACACTCCGGACAAGCGGGTGGTAGCCATCGGGCGGATCGCCACCGGCGTTATCATGGTGCTGGCGATGCTGTGGTCCACTCAGGGCGATCAGTTCGGCACCATCTTCGAGGCCATCAACAAGATTCCGATGACCTTCGCACCGGCGGTGACGACGGTGTTTGTGTTAGGTGTGTTATGGAGACGTGGCACCAAACAGGCGGCCATGGCGACGCTCTATATCGGCTCGATCATCGGCATCACTTACTTTCTGGTGGACATGCCCGGCATTGGCAAAATGATTCTCGGTGCGGGCAGCGTGCCGAGTAATTTCAGCGGCTTGGTCACCGATCCCTTGTATGGCTTGGGAGTGCCCTTCATGCTGGTGGGGCCGATTCTGGCAGTGCTGTGTGTGGCCATCTATGTTGTC
>JBILFE010000407.1:0-4271 GCA_044351705.1 Luteolibacter sp.
AGGATTTAAGCGTCCACCTCGCGTCGCTCAAACCGCCCGCCAGATCATCTCTGGAGAAGAACGAGGTGCCATCGTCCTGGGTGGTCCGCCAAGCACCGGTCCAGAGCGGTTGGTTGATGTTATCGCCCAAAATATCCGCACTGGCTGATACCCGTTGGTCCGGGCCGAGGGTTTTCTGCAACTGCCCGATGGCCTGCATCAGCGCCAAGCGGGCATTGGCCCTGGCCAGCGCAGCTTGATCGCCCTGCGACGTGCGCCTCAGTTCGATGCCAGCCAAGCCAGTCAAGCCCAGTGCCATCACCGTAATCAGGGTCATCAGGACCAGGCACACCACCAGCGCGAATCCCATTTCGGATGGTCGCGCTGCACCCCGGCGATGTACGTTCCCCAACACAAGCAATCCAGTACACCGCGCCCCCCTCAGGCACAAGTGATTTCTGGCTGGTGGCGGCTATCCCTACGGCCAAAATTTCCCGAGCGGATTTTTTGTCAGCGATTTTTATTTGCATCGGCCGCATGCAGGTGCATCTTGCCTCGGTCTAGCACAGGGGGCGTTCTGGTTTCGACGGAATGTCTGATGCGTTGGTTGCACGTGGAGGTTGATCGGCTGGCCTCCTAAAAAGCCGCTCAAAACAAATAAATGCAAACTCTAACGAGCTCGCACTGGCTGCTTAATTGACAGTCACGTCTGAACCCCGACACCTGCTGAGGGGGATGACGACACCTTGGCAGGCTGGGCTTGAAGCCGGGTAACCGGGCCTCTTGCCGAGATCAAACAGGTTCCTAGGATGCGCAACGCGGCGTGAAGGCCCAGCCCATCCGAATCCCCAGACCTCACGCTAAACGTGTAGATGCCAGTGTTGATGGCGTTTCGGACAGGGGTTCGACTCCCCTCGCCTCCACCTGCTTGATTTCAAACGACATGATGTGTGCAAGGACCGTTGGAAAAAAGCCGGAACGGGCTGATCTTGAGCCCGTTCAAATGAACCAGCAAGAAATCAATACGGCGGAATGGAACAATCCGGACAACTGGTCCTGTGGGATTTATTTCAGCAAGAAGGACAGCCGCACATGGGTGCCTAAATCCATCCCATGGATGGGATGGACGGTCAACGTCGGCAAGCGTTCCGGAGCCTGCTGGCTTCTGGGGTTCCTGATCGGACTGCCCGTTTTAATGATCGCGCTGGCGATCCTGGTGCAGATCCTAAGCACGAACCCTTGAGCCGCTCAGCGGCGAGGTGCAGCCACGAACGAGAAAATCATGGCTGCCCCGGCATCCCCGTGATTTGACTCACAGCATCTTGGTCAGTGCGGCCAGTGACAGCTCGGTGCACTCCATGGGGGATTTACCATCCGGATAGGCTTCCTGTTCGAGGGTGAGCCATTGGGTGCCGCCAACCTCGCGGCAGGCGGTTAGAATGGGCCCCCAATTCACCGAGTCCTGCCCGACGATGGCCTTTTTACCGGCTTCGCCTTTGATGACGGTGGGCTTGATGTGCACCACCTTCATGCGTCCGGCGTGGCGTTTCATCAGGTCGGGACAATCCTGGCCGGCGTCCGCCGCCCAGCCGAAATCGACTTGCAAGATGACGTCCTTGCTGGTGCGAGTGGCGAACAATTCCCAATGATTGCTGTCGCCGATCTTGGCGAACTCATTGGTGTGATTGTGATAGCCGCAGGCCATGCCATGGGGTTTAAGCTTTTCCGCGGTCTGGTTGAAAAACTCGGCGAGTTCCTTGCTCTTTTCCGGGTGCGTGAAGGCACCGTCGCCGGGCACAATGAGGAACTTGCAGCCGATTTCCAGATGAAAATCGATGGTTTTCTGCAAGGCGTCGCCGCGCATCGTGTTGGTGCCGATGTGGGTAGCTGCCGCTTTGAGGCCGAGCTCGTCGAGCTTGGCGCGCAGTTCTTTGGCCTTGCCATTGTAGATGCCATAGCCGGCGAACTCGACACCGGCGAAGCCCATCTTGGCCAATCCGGCCAGTGTGCCATTGAAGTCTTTACCGATATCGCCGCGCACCGAATACAATTGCACGGAGATGGGGATTTTGCCGGTGGCGGCCGGGGCCGCCATCCCCCGCCCTGCGGCCACCGCGGCGGCACTGAGAACGGAACTGGCGATAAATTGACGGCGTGAGAAGGTTTGCTGTTTCATTGTGCAGGGATAGGTACTTGCCCCGCCGCCAGCGCGCAACTCTTTTCTGGTGAAAATGTGCCACCAGGCGTGCCGGGGCGAGAAAACGGTCCCTGCCCGCGTCTGGCGATTCCGCCGCGTCAACCTAACCCCCATCGCCGATTTCCGCGCAAACCGGCTGTTGGTTGTGGAAAACCCGGTTGGCGGCGTCCTGGATGGCGGCGGCGGTCACGCCTAGAATCCGTTCACGCCACTCCGCCAGTGACGGGATTTCATTAAAATCCATCACGCCTTCGCCGGCCCATGCGGCGTGGGCTGCGGTGGCTTCAAAAGACAACTTGCTTTGGGCGATGACGAGGCGTTTGGCGCGCTCGAGTTCGCCCGGGCGTGGGCCGTTGGCGACGATGTCGTTGATTTCGCGCAGGATGCAGGCGATGGCTTCCTCGCGGGATTGCGGGTCGAGTCCGGCACTCACCTCAAAGGCCCCGGTGTCATCAAACAACGTGACATCGCTGGCGATTTGATAGCACAACCCGCGTTCTTCGCGCAGTTCCAAAAACAAGCGCGAGCTGGCGGATTCACCCAGCATCAGGCTGAGCAGGCGCAAGGCATGCCGTAGGGGATGATGCCGCCCGGGGGTGTGCCAGGCCAACGCGAGTTGCAGTTGCTCGGTGTCGCGGGTTTCACTCACGTGTCTGGGCGGACCGTCCGGCAGCACGAATGCCTGCGCCCGCTCGGCCCGCTGGAACCGCCCCGGCAAATGCGGCTCTAACACCCCTTGCACGTCATCCAGCGAGAATGGCCCGGCGGCGGCAATCACCAAGTCGTCGCGGAAATGATGCCGCTTGCGAAAATCCAACAATTGCTTGCGCTTGATGCGGGTGATGGATTCGAGGATTCCGGAGATGGGGTTGCCCAGTGGATGGGGTGCCCACAGCGCGCCGGAGATCAAATCGCCGATGTGGTCCGCGGCGGACTCGCGATACATCGTGATTTCCTCACCGATGACTTCGCGCTCGATGTTGACATCCGTCTCGGCAAAGGTGGCGTGCCAGACCATGTCCGCCAGCACGTCGGTTAGAACCGGCAGCAGGCCGGCTTCGCCGCGGCCTTCGTAAACCGTGTGGTCCTCGGTGGTGCAGGCGTTGAGCTGGCCGCCACCATTTTCAATGGCCAAACTCAATTCACTCGCGCTGCGCCGCGCGGTGCCCTTGAAGACCATGTGTTCCACAAAATGTGCCAGACCGGCTGGCAGGGCCGCTTCATCGCGGCTGCCGGCCGGCACATAGATCGAGAGCGCGGCGCACTCGCTATCCGCCAGGGTGGCCACTGCCAGCCGCGGGCCACCGGGAATTTGCCGCCAAGCGTATGTCGCGCTGCTCATGGGTTTGTCAGGAGGGCGGCCGCCAGGCGCAAATCCGCGGGGTGGGTGATTTTGGGATTCGGGCGGGATGCTTCGATGAACTTGACGCGGGCACCGATGGCTTGCACGGCGGACACTTCATCGGTGACGGTCAGGGCGTTGGCGCTGACCACGGCATAGGCCTCGCGCAGCAATGGCACGGCAAAAACCTGAGGGGTTTCCATGAACCAGAGATGCTCGCGGGCGACGGCATGGGCGTTGAAGTCATCGGCGTCGGAACGCTTCAAGGTTTCCGTGACGCGGCGCGCCAGACTCACCGCACCGAACTCGCGGGCCGCCGCCACACAGCGCGCGATGTCATCGGCACAGACCAGCGGCCGGGCCCCGTCATGAACGGCCACGCAGGTGGCGGCGGGAGCCAGCGCGGCGAGCCCATTGGCCACGGAATCCTGGCGCGTGGCACCGCCGGACACATGGCGGACGGGCTTGGCACGGCCCGCGGTCGTGAGCCATTCCCAGCGCTGCTGCGGGCAGACGACGATGATATCGCTGATGCAATCCGCCGTTAGGAAAACCTCCAGCGTCCGCTGCAACACCGGCATGCCGGCCAGCGGCGCCGCGAGTTTGTCAAAACCCATGCGTTGGCTGGAGCCGGCGGCAACAATGATGGCGGTGGTGCTCATGTGGAAAAATGCGGCGCAGCTCAGTCTCTTACACGCTGCAAATCGGCGCCGAGCATCATGAGTTTCTCGTCGATGTGCTCGTAGCCGCGGT
>JBILFE010000408.1:0-4267 GCA_044351705.1 Luteolibacter sp.
GAGATCGAGCAGGAGCGCCGCGCCGGCTACATGTGGTATTGCACAACTCCCGCCGATTTGTTAGCCAGGGACTACCCGGCATGGCAGAAGAAATGGGCGCCCGGCAAGAACGTCCTGGAGAAATGAAGGCGAATAATCACGGAGACACCATGAATAATCACGGAGACACCATGCAGAGATATACAAGTACTGAGGAGTCCTTGGGTTGGAATACAATGATTCAACCACAGAGAACGCAAAGAGCGCAAAGATGGTGCATTTCTTTGTGTTCTCTGCGTTCTTTGTGGTTCCTCTTCTGTAGTCCAAGCTGCCGTCCAATCAGTAAGTATAGCAATCTCGGATTGAGCCTCGTGCTCATGCTCACAACGGCGCAGGTGTGGGGAGCAGAGGCCGGGATGCCCGCGCCTGCGCCAACGCCCCCCGCCAAAAGCACGACCGCAAGCCAGCCCAATGTGGCCGACCAAGCAGACCCGGCAGAACTTGCCGCCATGCTAACGAAGCTGGATCGCAAATTGTTAGATCAGAATGAGCAGGACATCCGTGCGTGGCTCGATGCGCGCATCGCGGCCACTGGGGATTTCGGCGTTTACTCGTTTGGCTATGACAGCGTCAAAGTCCAGGGAGACACCGCCAAGGTGGATTTGAACCGCGGTGCGCTGGCCGACTCCGCGGCCCAGTTCATTCGCGCCTACGAGATGCTCGGCGAAAAAAAATACCTCGAGGCCGGCCTCAAGACGGCGGATTTTTTCCTCCAAGTGCAGCAGCCCGCCGGGCATTTTCCCACCGGAGCCACCATCGAGCGCGGCGGCAAGGCAACGGCCGGCGGCGGAAGGTGCCCGCTGTATGAGGTCCGCATGGAGGACGGCTATCAGTTTCGTCCCTTCGCGCTGTTGATGTATGCGCACAGGCTCACGGGCGAAAAGAAATACTTCGAGGCCGCCAAGAAGCTGGCGGATCTGGTGACGCAACGCATCCAACATCCCGAGTGGGGTTGGTGCCCCACCGAGTTTGACACGCGCAGCCAAGGCGCCTCCGACCAACAGCAGGAGTCTAACGGAACGTATGGCGTTCGCGGTGGAGGGTCCTACGCCGACGCCTGCACAACCGACGGCTTTCGCATATCCGTGATCATGTATCATGCCACCGGTGATAAGGGGTATTTGCAACGGTCGGCCATGTTAGGCAAGTGGCTCATCGCCACGCAACTCGGTCAGGGCGAGGTGCGCGGCTGGGCCGACAACTACAACTCTAAAAACGCGCCGGTCCCGGCCCGCAATTTTGAAGGTCTATCCATCGATCCGCGCAACTTCAACCGCTACACCGCAACTCTGCTGACTTGGGTTTGCGCCATGAGCGGAGAGGAAAAATACCGCAAGCTGTTCATGGAGTCCTACACGTGGCTCAAGGGTCAGGAACAACCTGATGGCTGGGCCGCCGAATATTCTTATGACGGGCATCCGGTGTGGACCCAGGACCATAAGACCTATCGCTACGACCAGCCCGCGACTTGGCCTGCAAAGATCATGCACGTGGCAGTCCGTGACGGCAAACCGTGGTATAACCGGGCCAAAGTGCAGATGGACGACAGCAAGATCATCCACGACCTGATCCAGCAAGGCGGGCGCGAGAAGCTCCTGCAATGGCACAAGGGGCCGGCCCGTTTTAGCGACGCACAATTTCTAGCAGCGAGATTGGCCGCGGCGCAACGCTGCACCGACGAGCAGTTGCTCGTGCCGCTGCAAAACCTAAGCGCCCCGGGCAAGCAACCCGCGATTCACGGCAAGTATCTCGAGCGCGTCCGGCTGCGCCTGGCCGCACCCGATGCCGCGGGATTGCCAACGAGCGACTCTATCGGGCGCAGGGAAATGACCCGCCAAAGCTGGCACAGCCCGCATACCTGGGCGGAACCCTATCATCCACCATTCGGCTGGGCGAGCTGGCAATATGTGTGGGACGCACGTCTGGCGCTTGGCTTGATCAAAGCGGCAACCGTGGCCACCGGGGGACGCGGCCTGGAAATCATGCACCTGTGGCCGGCATGGGATGTGATGGGCGACTGGACCACCCGCTGCATCGCAGTGGAGAACTGGCTGGACGTGCCGGTGGCCGGCATGTTGTTAGTCAGGCCGCAGGAGCTGGCCGCCGAGGCTGGCTACCGCCGCCTTCCCGTGGCGGAGTTTCGCGACAAGATGCAAGGCGCATGGCTCGGCCAGATGATCGGCGTCGGCTGGGGGGCACCCACCGAGAAGGGCCCGGTATCCGGCCACTTCAGCACCGAGGGTTGCATCATGGCCGAAGACAGGATGCCGCCGTGGAAGCCGGGGATGATCAACCAGCACAAGAACGACGATTGCTATGTGGAGATGACGTTTATGAAGACGCTGGAGACCTACGGATTCGATGTCTCCATCCGGCAGGCGGGCCTTGACTTCGCCAACATCCCCAACAGCATGGCCCACGCCAACAGGGCCGGGCGCGACAACCTCCGCGCAGGCATCGCCCCGCCGGACAGCAGTCATCCGCAGTTCAACAAGCATGCCGATGACATCGACTACCAACTCGAGGCCGACTTCTCCGGCATCGTCTCGCCGGGCATGCCCAAGCAGGCGATCGCCCTGGGCGACATATTCGGCCGGCTGATGAACTATGGCGACGGCCGGTATGCGGGCCAGTTCATCGGCGGGATGTATGCCGAGGCGTATTTCGAGTCCGACATGGTCAAGATCATCGAGGCCGGCCTGGCGTGTGTCCCGGCCGACAGCCAGTATGCCGAGATGGTCCGCGACATGCTCAAGTGGTATAAGGAGAATCCCACGGATTGGCAGCAGACCTGGCAGTTGGTCGAGGACAAGTATCACAAGGATCCCAGATATACGCACGGTCTGTGCTCCCAGCCGGGCGGCCAGGACGGATTCAGCATCGACGCCAAGATCAACGGGGCGTTTGTTATCATGGGCTTGCTCTACGGCAAGGGCGACGCGGACCAGACCATGCGCATTGCCTGCCGCTGCGGCCAGGATAGCGACTGCAACCCGGCCAACGCCGCCGGCGTGTATTTTACCATTCTGGGCGCTGCCAAAATTCCCGGTCGATTCACCGAGAAGTTAGATCTCCAGGCCAAATACCGGAACAGCGATTACACGGTGCCCAAGGTGTATGAAGTTTCCGAGATGTTGGTTCGCAAGGCGGTGGTGCGCGCTGGCGGCAAAATCGATAAAGATGCCAACGGCGCAGAGGTATTCGTGATCCCGGTCCAGTCGCCGCAGCCGGGCAAGGCGGAGAAGTCCCACGAGCCGGGCCCAATCGCCAACAGCAGATTCACCGCCGAAGAGATGGCGAAAATCGGCACTGAAGAGCCTACGACGAAGAAGTAGCAAATGAATGCAATCCAGCCAACCATGAGAGTGAAGCCTTTTGTCAGATATAAGAACTTCCGCGTGAGCACGCTACGGCCATGAGTACTCGATCCCTGTTCAGGCCCGGCTCTGGTGGAGACGTTCTTCAGACAGCGGTGATTGCTGCGCTGTTGCTGGCGTCATTGGCTGCGGCAGCCGCCCAGGCACAAGACCGGGTTGTCGGCGAAGCCGTGAAGTTGCCGACAACATCTACACTGAACATGCAGCACTGCCCGGAGGGGAAATGGGAGATTGGCAAAGACCAATGGGGGCCGATCATCCGGGTCAACATGCTCAAGATCGCGGACGCGGACTGGAAGAAGGTGCCTGGCGTCAAGAAAGCCTGGCGCATGAAGGGCTTCGAGGGCGTGGCCGGCATGGCTTTTCTCCCGATCATTTCGGAAGTGAAGGATGTTGACGGGGACGGGAAACCGGACATCTTCCGCTTGCGCTCGGAGCATGCCGGGGCGCGGATCGAGCGACTGCGTTATGACGATGGCAGCGTGGTGTGGGAAAGCGACCCGGTGGGCGAGTTGTATGGAGACGAGAGTCGTTTGGCAGTATATGAATTGAATGGTCCGGGTGACTGGTGTGTGTTTCATGCTGATAAAGCCGGCGTGTATTGCTTTGACGCTGCAACCGGCAAGACCCGTTGGCGGGCGACTGGCGGAGGCGGCGATTTTACCGCGGCTCACTTTTTGCAGCGGAAAAAATTGGCCATAGTGATTCATGCCAATGGCACTATTTTCTGCTTGGACGAGAATGGCAAAAAGATATGGAGCCACGACACCGGATTGCGGGGTAATGACGCCTATGCCCACCAGCTTTTCAGCGGTGATGCAGACAACGACGGGTTGGCTGAGATATTAGTC
>JBILFE010000410.1:0-4253 GCA_044351705.1 Luteolibacter sp.
TTTTTACCACTGAGAGCACTGAGGACCACTGATTCCACTGAAATAAAATATATATCTTCTCAGTGATATCAGTGGTCCTCAGTGTTTCAGTGGTTTTTCAGGAACGATTTACCTGAACGCGGTGGTTTCTCATAACTATCCCCTTAACTTGACGCGCATGCCCGGAGGTGCGTCCCTGCCAATTCGCGTCGCAACGGCTGGATCAGATCTGGGCGGCGGGAGGCGGGGCGCTGCGGTTGCGGGCGCGGAGGTTGAGCATTTCCACGCCGAGCGAGAAGGCCATGGCGAAATAGATGTAGCCTTTGGGGATTTCGAAATGGAGGCCTTCTGCGACGAGTGCGGTGCCGATGAGAATGAGGAAGGAGAGCGCCAGCATTTTGATTGAGGGGTGGCTGGAAACGTAGTTGCTGATAGGACTGGCGGCCACCATCATGATGCCGACGGAAATGATCACGGCGAGCGCCATCACTGAGAGTTGGTCGGCCATGCCGACCGCGGTGATGACGGAATCGAGGGAGAAGACAATGTCGATCAAGGCAATCTGAATGAGCACGCCAACGAAACTGGCGGACTTGTTGGGGACGGCGGAGTCCTCACAGTCTTCGAGTTTCTGGTGGATTTCCTGGGTGGCTTTCCAAATCAGGAAGATGCCGCCGGCGAGCAGGATGAGGCCCCTGCCGGTCATGCCTAACATGCCATCGTGGACCGGGGCGTCCGGCATCATTTTCCACAATGTCGGGGCGATGGGGACAGTGAAGAGGGTGGCTTTGAGGCTGGTGATCCAGGAGATGATGGACAGCAACAGCAAGCGGGTGAGCATCGCCAGGGCGAGGCCGAAGGTGCGGCCCGATTTGCGCTGATGGGGTGGTAGTCGATCGACGAGGATGGAGAGGAAGACGATGTTGTCGATGCCGAGGACGATTTCGAGGAGGGTGAGGGTGGCGAGGGCCATCCAGGCGTTGGGGTCGGCAAACCAAGAGAAGTCAAACATGGCGGGAGGAGGGGGATCAGGAGGGATCGGTGGCGAAGGCGAGCGCGCGTTGTTTCATTTGGGTGGCCATGAGGCTGAGGGCGTTGGAGCGGGTGGGGGCGAGGTGTTCCTTGAGCCCGGTGCGTTCAATGAAACTCATGTCGGCCTGGAGGATGGCATCTGGGGTTTCGCCATCGAGGATGCGGACAAACAAGGCGATCATGCCCTTGGTGATGAGCGAATCGGAATCGGCGAGGAAGTGGACTTTGCCGTTGTCGCTGGTGGCATCGAGCCAGACTTGGGATTGGCAGCCTTTGATGAGGAAGGCGGGGGTTTTGGTGGCCTCGGGCATTGGCGGCAGGCGTTTGCCCATGCTGATGACATATTCATAGCGTTCGGTCCAATCCTGGAAGAGGGCGAGTTCTTCGAGGAGTTGTTGTTGTTTTTCTGGGATGGTCATACGCGGCCATATTGGAGCGCGGGATGGGAGCGGGCGCAAGTCAATATCACGTGGCGGCGGCCACGCGCTGCATCAGGCGCCCGGCCAGGAAGGCGAGCGGCGGCAGCAGCAAGCAGGTCAGGGTGAGGGGCAGGTCACGGGTGGCGCCCTGCGTCCCTAGCAGCCACAGTGACAGCGGCAGCATCACGACCCAGTCGAGCAGCGGCAGTCCGGCCAGCAGCGCGGCAATTTGGGTGGGGACCGGTTGGCGGTAGCGGGTGAAGCACAGCCCGAGCCAGGTCGCAAATGGCAGCAGGCCGAGCAGACCTAACAGCGGATGACAGATCAGGAAGACCACCGCCATGAACAGACCCGACAGGGCGAGCAGGCAGCGGCCGCCCACCCCGTTTGCGGCAGGAGGGGGCGTGGTGGTCTCGGAGCGCGCGATCCATGACAATGCGGCGACGTAGAGCAGCAGGGCCAATGCCGTGGTGGAAATGAACACGCATCGATCCATGCTGTTGAGAGAGGTGCCAGTCCAGATCCCGCCGAGCGGCCATTGGATGAAAAACAACAACGGCAGCAGCGCGCGGCACAAGCCCATCACGAGGACGCTCCACGCGGACTGCTTGTGCCAGCGGGTGTAGATGAGGATGCACAGGACGATGAGCGCGGCCACCCCCCCGGAAGACAAGCTGGTGAACGCGGCCAGCGCCACTCCTGATAGGGCGCAGACGACGGCGAGTCCCAGATAGAGTGGCGGCGTGAATGCAGCCTGCGGCAGTGCCCGCTCGGGCCGGTGCCGGGCATCCCAGCGCCGGTCATGCCAGTCGTTGAGGAAGTTGCCACTGAGGTACAGGAGGATGCCGCAGAGGGCAAGCTGGAGGGCCGCCGGCCAGTAGGACTGCCTGGGCGGGCAGAAGGTCACGCCCAGGGCCACGCCGAGCCAGACATTGCTGACCACGCTGGGGAGGTTGGCGACGCGGGCGCTGGCGAGCAGCAGCAGGAATTTTCGGCGTGGACTCATGCACGGAGGCGGGAGGGGAGTGAACCAGGATTGGCAACCGGCGCGATGGGCGGCTGTTCGCTGGCTGACGGGTCATGCCTGCGGCCATGATGTTAGAATCGCGGACCGCTCTGCAGCGGGCCGCGATTCCATCTAAAAAAGGAGAACCCGGTACGGATCAATTCACGCTGCCACCGGTACCCGGCAGGAAGCGGTAATAAACTTCCAGCATGAGGGTGGCAAAGCAGGTGGTGAAAGTGGCATCCCTGACCTTGCCACTGCCTGCGCCGGGGGTTCTGAACGAACCATCGGGGTTTTGGTTTTTGAGGACCTGATCGCGGAACATGCTGTTGTAGCGCTTCCATTGCTCGCCACCGCGGTTCATCATCGCCTGTGCATTGTAGTAATGGCAGTAGAGGTCGCCGGAGGCGCCGCCGTATTCGAGCTTGATGTTTTGGTCGATGTATTTGCCGCCGTTGCGGGCGGCGGCGCGGGCGCCCTTATCCCACATTTGGAGGCAGAGCATGCCCGCACCGGTGAGTCTGCCACCGCCATCGCCGGCATTGCTGTAGCCAAACGCGCCGGAGCCGGGGTTGGATAATTTTTCCACATAAGCGGTGGCCTTGGCGGCGCATTGTTGGAGGTTGCGGAAATCCAGGCCGGTGTGTTTGCAGGCTTTGAGGGCTTGGATTTGCCAGGCGGAGATGGACAGGTCGCCGCCGCGGCCCCCGGTTTCCGCATAGGCATACTCCCAGCCGCCGGATGGATGCTGGTTATCGATGATCAACTGGCCGGCTTTTTGAGCGGCTTCGGGCAGGTTGGGCACGTTGATTTTGAGTTGTTTGCAGAAGGTGGCGGCTTCTGCCAGGGCGTAGGTGGCGATGCCATGCTCGTAGGGGGAATCGTGGCCGCCGGGTTGGCTGGAGAGGATGCCATTGCCCTTCATGCCCATATTGACGAGGTTGGTGATGGCGCGGAGGCAGGATTCACCGAATTCTTCGGAGAGGGGGGTTTCGCAATGCCCGAGATAGGCGAGCAGGGCCAAGCCGGTGGTGGCGGGGCCCCCGGCCCATGAGCCATCGGCACTTTGGGTGCTCTTGAGCCATTTGAGGGCTTTGACCACCGCTTCGTCGCACTCGGGAGTGCCGCCGGTTTCCTTCAGGCGGGACAGCCGGTCGGCTTGCGAGCAGCGTTTTTTCATGGTGGCGGGGATATTGCCGAAGCCGCCGCCGCCGCCGTTGCCGTCGCCGGATCCCCAACCGTTACCGAAGTCATCGCCGTCGCCAAAGTTCACCGAGGGCACCGGGGTGTCGACGTCGGGCACGGGGATGGCCACGGCGGAGGTGGTGTTGGCGGCAATGACCTTGGCTCTGGACGACGAGGGTGAGGAGGGCCTGCGGTCCGTTGAGGTGTTGACCTTTTTCTCATTGAGGTCGGTTTCCTCGGTGATGCTGGCGGCGTAGGTGACGATGGTCGGGGTTTCCTTGAACAAGGTCGGGATGAGGATGAAGCCCAGAATCAAGCCCATCAGCGTGATGGTTAGAATGGAAATGGCAACCGAAGAAATGGTGGAATTCCGCTGCTGGGCGTGGAGGCGGGCGAGGGCTTCGGGGCTGAGTTGGGCGTGTAGGCTCATGGCGTTGGGAGTTGCTGGGGCAAATTTTAGCTTGGGACAGGAAAATGACCAGAGAAAACTTCTCAGGCCTGGCGATTCACTCACGGCCTTTTTTTCTACCCCTCTTGAGCGCTTGTGAAAGCAACAAAAAACACTTTGGGCTAGACAAAGCGCCGTGTTTTTGATGGTTTCGGGTGGCATGAACTCAAAAATCGAAACTGTG
>JBILFE010000411.1:0-4252 GCA_044351705.1 Luteolibacter sp.
ACGGTGCTCGCATGGGGACTCAACACCAGTGGTCAGACGACGGTTCCCGCGGCGCTGACGGGAGTCACGGAAATCGCCGCAGGCGCTTCACACAACCTGGTTCGCAAGAGCGACGGCACGCTGGTGGCTTGGGGGGATAATACTTACGGCCAAACGACTCTTCCGAGCGGCATGACCACCGCCACCAAGGTGGCCGCGGGAGAAAAACACAGCCTCGCCCTACTCGCCAACGGCAGCCTTCGGGTCTGGGGCGACAACACTTTCGGGCAAACAACCATTCCGAGCTCTCTAACGGGAGTCACAGTGACGGCGATCGCCGCGGGCTACGACCACTGCTTGGCGCTGACTGCCAGCGGCACGGTGGTGGCGTGGGGGCGCAACGATGCCGGACAGACGCTTGTTCCGGGTAGCTTGACGGGGGTGCTCGCGATCGCGGCGGGGGGCTATCACAGCCTCGCCTTGAAGAGCGACGGCAGCGTGGTGGCGTGGGGCTGGGACAGCGGCTTACAGGTTTCCTCGCTGCCCGCCGATCTAACTGGAGTAACTGCAATTGCCGGTGGTTATACCTTCAGCATGGCCTTGAAGTCGGACGGCACACTGGTCGAATGGGGCGACAATACCTATGGGCAAACGACGGTTGCTGCCGATGCCACCCAAGTCACCGCGATTGCGGCGGGGGCGTCTCATGCGCTGGCACTGCGCGCCAATTTAATCCCGGCCCAGGTGGCACGCCTCGATCAGGACAATGTTTTCACCGGCAAAGTTGGCATTAAGCGCATACCGGCCGGCAACGCGCTCGAAGTCGAAGGCTCCGCCAGCAAGGCGACGGCCGGCAGTTGGCTCGCCAACTCGGATAGGCGAATCAAGACCGAGATTGAGTCGATTGGCGGGGCCTTGGAAAAACTTGACCAGGTGCGCTTGGTGGACTTCCGCTACACCGACGAGTATCGCGCCGCCCATCCGAGCATCGGGGATGTCCGCTACCCCAACGTCATCGCCCAGGAGTTCGCCGAGGTTTTTCCGGACGACGTCAAAAGCAGCGGCGAGCTGCTGCCCGATGGCTCGCCCATCCTGCAGGTGGATACCTATCCACTAACAATTTACACCGCCGCCGCCGTGCAGGAATTGCACCGCCAAAACCAAGCGTTGAAACAACAAGTCAGTGATCAGGAACGACGCCTGCGCAAATTGGAGGCCATCCTCACCGAATAATCCGATGGATCTCCACCCTATCTTGTTATTCGCCAGTATATCCTTGGCCCCGCTCGCGACCCAGGCCGCCAGCAGCGCGAACTATTCGCTGGAACCCGCCGCGCTGGATAATGCCGGACTGACCACCACCAGCGCCAACTACCGCGCCAACTCGTCGGCCACGCCGGGCGCGGCCAGCAGTTCCGGCACGTACACCTTGCGCACGGGTTTTGCCGGGCAGTTACACGATGGGGTGGCGTTGTCCATCCATGGCAGCGAACTGTTGTTGTCGATCAATGAAGGTGCCGCCCACCAACTCAGCGCCACCCTGGCGTACGATGACCAGACCACTTCAGCGCTGGCCGCCGAAAGCCTCAGTTGGAGCGTGCTGAGCGGACCGCTCAGCGCCGTGAGCGGCGCCGGATGGGTCAGTGCGGGCGCGGTCTATCAAGATACCATGGCGCACGTCGGAGGAGTTTACCAAACATTTTCCGCCACGCTGGACGTCACTGTGCTCAATACCAACGACGATAACTTCGCGGCCTACGCCAGCGATGGTCTGCCCGACGCATGGCAGGTGCAATATTTCGGCTTGCCGCCCAAGCCCCAGGCCACCGCCCTCGCCGACTTTGATGGGGACGGGCTCAGCAATTTGCAAGAATACGCCTTTGGGATGAATCCGACGCAGGGGAGCTCCCCGCCGGTAATGTGGAATGGGGCGACGCAGGTTGGGGGCGGGGTGCCGACCCAGCTCGTTACCAGCGGCAACGGCACGTTCACGTTCCGTGCCGTCTATGCCCGCCGCAAGGATTATGTGGCCGCCCACATCAGCTATACGGCCGAGTTCAGCGGGGATTTGCTCACTTGGAAGGCTTCAACCGCCACCCCGTCAGTGCTCTCCGACAATGGCCAAATGCAAGCGGTGGCCGTACCCTATCCATTTTTCGTCGCCGGCAAAAAGGCCCACTACTTCCGCGTGAAGGTGGAAATGCCATAACTCTTCTACTCTCATGAGCCTCACCCCCACTTGCTCCAGTCGATGGCTGCTTCTCCTCTGCGCGATGCACCTGCCATGGCCGCAAGCCACGCGCGCGGAGGTGGTCTACAGCGGCATCCAGGACATCGCCATCCCAGCGAATTACGACGGCGTTTTCCTCAATGTCGTGACCCAGCAGCACGCCACCACCGAAGTCATCGGGTGGGATCTCAATCCATTTTTCGGCGGTCTGGGAATTGCCAACTCACCGAGCTTTCAGCCCGTGCGCCTGGGCACTGGCAATGAGGATTCGATCGTGTCACTGGGCTTCGGCAGTTCCATCAGTGGCAGCCTGAGCTTCGCCTCAGGCTGCGGCGGCTCCGGTGTCGAGGACAACTCGGGCCACCTCGGACCGGGACCGTCCCAGTTCACCGACGGCCGATCCGCCTATTTCGGTTTTCAGGTGACGCGCAACGCCGCCGTGAGCTACGGCTGGATGCAGGTGACGCTGACGCGCGGCGGCATCGGAGTGATTCAGGATTGGGCCTACGACACCTCTGGCGGCGCGCTGCTGGTGGGAGCCACCGGCAGCGTGGGGGAAGCGCCGCTCATCGTTCAAGCGGGTGCAACGCAAACAGCTTCAGCCAGCGCTGCCGGACCCGCGGTTTTAGTTAGCAGAGATTCCCAATTCACTTTCCAGCAGAATACCACTCAGGGAGAGTTCTCCGGCGTCATCAGCGGCGGTGGCAACATCAATGTCTCCGGCACCGGCGGCGTGCGCTTGAGTGGTTCCAACACCTTTACCGGAACGGCCGCAGTGCTCAACGGCAGCAGCCTGACGGTGACCAAAAATGAGAACCTCAGCGCGGCGGCCATCGATCTGCGCCCCGATTCGGCGCTGGTGTTTGATTCGCTCGCGGCGAACAACGGGGCCGACAATACCTACTCCAACCCCATCACCATCAACTCCGACACCGGCACCCTGAGCAATACCGGCAACGGCACGGTTGTTCTCACCGGCGCCATCAGCGGCGGCGGCGGCCTCAATGTCTCCGGTGCCGGTGGCGTGCGCTTGAGCGGCACCAATACCTTTACCGGTACGGCCGCAGTGCTCAACGGCAGCAGCCTGACGGTGACCAAAAATGAGAACCTCGGCGCAGCGGCCATCGATCTGAGCCCCGCTTCGGCGCTGGTGTTTGATTCGCTCGCGGCGAACAACGGGGCCGACAATACCTACTCCAACCCCATCACCATCACCGCCAACACGGGCACCCTGCGCAATACCGGCAACGGCACGGTCGTCCTCACCGGCACGCTCACCAAAAACGGCTCGGTGCTGGCGTTTGCCAGCGGCACTTTCGAGGTGAGCGGCACCATCCTGGGCAGTTCGGACAACTCCGATTTGCTGGTGGATGGTGCCGCCGTTACATTATCGACCTCCAACTCGTACAACGGCCCCACCATCATTCGCAACCGCGGCAGCCTCACCGCCAATGTCACCGGCGCGCTGCCCACCACTACCCGCTCGGCTATCATCATGGACGACTCAGGCAGCGGCTACTCCAACCTGATCCTGGGTGCCAACCAGCAAATCGCCTCGCTCACCGCCCCCTCGACATCCACTGTGGCGCTGGGCTCCAACACCCTGACCATCGGTGCGGCTTCCGGCAGCAGCACCTTCGCCGGGGGGATCTCCGGCAGCGGCGGCTCACTCGTCAAGGACGACGCATCCACCTTGGTGCTCTCGGGTGCCAACAGCTACGGCGGATCGACTCTGGTGAGCGCTGGCACCTTGGTCGTCAACGGCTCGCTGGGCGGCGGTGCGGTCTCTGTCTCCGGCACCCTCACCGGCACCGGCACCCTCGGCGGCAACACCACCATCCAAAGCGGCGGTACCCACGCACCAGGCGCAGTGGGCGGCGTCGGTTCGCAAATCATCAGCGGTAACCTCAATTATGCCAGCGACTCGATTTTCCTCTGGGACTTGAACACCAACAGCACCACCAACACCGGCGGCGGCTTCGACACGGTGTCCGCCGCCGGCGACATCACGGTGGACACCACCCGCAGCGTCTTCAAAGTGGT
>JBILFE010000412.1:0-4249 GCA_044351705.1 Luteolibacter sp.
TCGATGGTCACGCGGTCATCCTGCTTGGTATCGACGTGGAATGTCTTTCTGCCGCTGGCTGGCAACGGGCGGTTTTTGGGCACCAGCACTTCCATGGCGGGCAGGCCGCAGGCGGCATCGCGGACACGCAGGCCAAGCTCGTTGGTCGACACGGTTTGCAGCAACAACGGGGCCATGGTTTCCTTGTCGCCGTGGAGTTGTTCGCCCAACAAGGCTGCACCATAAACCACCGCCGAGCATGGATGCGCGCTGAGGATGCGCTCGGGCGGCAGGCCCGAGCAACGATGCAGCAAGCGCACGATGCAGGGCAACTGGCTGCTGCCGCCGGTGAGCACAAGCTCATCAACGTCGCCCCACTCCAACTTGCGGGACGCCAGCAGGCGCTCGCAAACCTCCTCACAGGCTTCCAATCACAGCCGCGATGCCGCCTCAAACTGGCTGCGGGTTAGCACGATCTCGAGGGATTTCCCCGCCAAGGAGATGGGCTTGCGCACGACGGACTGGCCGGGGCGGGAGAGCTCCAGCTTGGCGGCTGTGGCGAATTGGCGCAAGCGCGGGTCGCTATCGGGCGCGGGTGGGGGGACGGTTCCATGCTGCGCGCGGAATTGGGAGCGCACGGCGTCGATGATGATCTCATCGAAGTTGCGCCCGCCGACCAAGGCACCTTGCGGCCCCACATGCACCACCGAGGGGGTGTGAAAGGATTTGCCATCGCGCCAGTCGGGGGGCAGCACCGGCACGCCGGCGGGTCCGAGCATGGCGGATGGGCAGAAGGTGGTTCCGAGGTCGATGCCTAGTAACATGGTCAGGCCGAGCCTGATTCCAACCCATGCCAAAGGCAATCGAAAAGAATGTTGGTGCGGCCGGTACCCAGCTGATTGGCTTGATCAGCAGCTACTTAAGGCCCGCCGCCACAGGACCGCGAATCAGACATTGAGTAATGCTCTTCCAACCCACAATGCGGCCTGTTCATACAGAAAGGGAATCGGCTCTAAGAAAGGGAATCGGCTCTAGCCGGCCGCAGTCAACAAGATAATGACTGGCATTATGTTCGATGTCGGTCGCCAAACGCCCAGGGCCGGCGCCCCACAAGAAATCGTGTGGGATCATTCCCATGCGGTCCGCACCCATCACCCGCCGCGAAAATATTTGTTCAAATCCTTGTCATTGGCAGGGGGATGATTTAACCAAGATTCATGACCACATACCGAGTTCTTGTATCTGACCCGATTTCCGAAAAAGGTGTTGCCGCGCTGCGCGCCACGCCTGAAATCTCCGTGGATGTCATAACCGGCCTCAAACCGGACGAATTAATCGCCATCATCGGTGAGTACCACGGACTTGTCATCCGCTCTCAAACCAAGGTGACCCCCGCCGTTTTCGCCGCCGCCAAAAACCTCAAGGCCATCGGCCGCGCCGGTGTCGGGGTGGACAACATTGATCGCAATTGCGCCACCGAGCATGGCGTGGTGGTGATGAACACCCCCAGCGGCAACACCATTTCCACCGCCGAACACGCCTTCACCCTGATGCTGTCGCTGGCACGCAATATCCCGCAGGCCCACGCCTCGATGATCGCCGGCAAATGGGACCGCAAATCCTTCGAGGGCGTCGAACTCTTCGGCAAACGTATCGCTATCATCGGCATGGGCCGCATCGGCACCGAGTTTGCCAAACGCGCCCAAGCCTTCGGCATGACCGTCGTCGCCTACGACCCATTCCTCACCGCAGCCCGTGCCCAATCGCTCAAGGTGGAGCTGGCCGAGTCCGCGACCGACGCGCTGCGGGGTGCCGATGTGGTCACCTTGCACATTCCGCTCACCGCTGAAACCAAGCATATGCTCAACAGCGAACGCATCGCTCTGATGAATCCGGGCGCGTTGATCGTCAATTGCGCCCGCGGCGGGCTGGTCGATGAAGTGGCCGCCAAAGCCAGCCTGGATTCCGGTCACCTCGCCGGCATCGCCCTCGATGTATACGAAACCGAGCCACCGGCGGCGGACTTTCCCTTGCTGGCTGCTAAAAAATGCGTGTTCACGCCACATCTGGGGGCATCCACCGCAGAGGCGCAGGAAAACGTCGGCACCGAAGTGGCCTATCAGATTCGCGATTTTCTGGTGACCGGCGAGATCCGCAACGCGGTGAACATGCCCAATCTGGACAGCCACACGCTGGAGAGCGTGGGCCCGTATCTGGGCCTGGCCAACTCACTGGGCAAACTGCTATCAAAAATCGCCCCGGAGCAGTGCGACTCCATCCGCGTTTCCTACCTCGGCCCGGTCTCCGAACTGGATACCGAGTTGATCACCCGCACCGTGCTCACCGGCTACCTCGGCAGCGCCGACTCCGAGGCGCAGGTCAACCTGGTCAATGCCCCGGCCATTGCCAAGGCCCTCGGCATCGAGGTGGCCGAAACCAGCGCCGCGCTTGCCACCAACTGCACCGAGCTGATAGAAATCTCTGCCATCAAGGGCGGCGAGTCCTGCACCGTGGCAGGCACCTTCTTCGGCAATGCGGCGCGCATCGTCCACATCGCCGGCCATTACGTCGAGACCAGCCCGCGGGGTCGTTTCCTCTTTGTCGAAAACGATGACCGCCCCGGCATTGTCGGCACCATCGGCACCTCCCTCGGCAATGCCAGCGTCAACATCGCCAACATGGCGCTTAGCCGCACCAGCGACCGGACCCGCGCGGTCACCGTCATCGAGGTGGACTCCGAACCGCCCGTGAGCCTGTTGGATAAACTCCGCGGCACACCCGGAATTCTCAGGGTTCTCCACTTTGAATTGTAAAAATCATGATTTGTGCAAATTTCTGTTGCCAAGCTCCATCCCCCACCCTTAACCTCCCTCCGGCATGAAAAGACTCGTCGTAATCGCTACCGCGCTCATCACTTTCACCGGCTTTGCAGCCGCAGACATCCAAGCTCCTCCGGGCTCACAGTACACCTCCACCCGCAAGCTTGGACGTGCCCTCAGCAACATCCTCTACGGTGTGATGGAAATCCCGGAACAGATTGTCCGCAAGTCCGATGAACATGGCCGCAAGGCCGGTTGGTCATACGGCGTGGTCGATGGCACCAATCGCTGCCTGCGCCGCCTCGGTTATGGTTTCTATGAACTTTTCACCTTCTCCTGCCCGACCTATCGCGGCACCTACAAGCAACCGTATGAGCGCTGTGGCGAAGATAACCGCATCCAGATGAATGTGGCTGACGGTCTCTCCGAGTTCCCCCCGGAACTGGGATTTGAAACCTACTTCAACCACACCCGCACCACTCAATACTGAGCCGATTCATTTCAACCATCCCGGCAGCGGTTCCCACCCTGCCGGGATTTTTTTGCGCTCGGCTTTTTGCACTCGTCTGAGCCCGAACATCGCAGTTAGGTTATTCCAAGGTCCGCAGCCAGTCGATAAATGCCGGCACCTCCGCCGCCATGGCCAGCGCGGATTTTTCTTTGCTTGCCAGACACGCCAACCGCTCCGGAATCACCACCCGCCCAGTCCCCAACACGCTATCGATCACTTCGGGGAATTTCGCCGGGTGCGCGGTTTCAAGCACGACGGTGGCCGCTTGCGGATGCGTGCCTTGCCATTGTCTGGCCGCGCACCATCCTACGGCGCCGTGCGGATCAAGGATATAGTGATGGGCGGCGGCCACATCCCGGATGGCGGTTCGGGTTTCCTCA
Organism: Luteolibacter sp.; assembly: GCA_044351705.1. GTDB lineage: Bacteria > Verrucomicrobiota > Verrucomicrobiia > Verrucomicrobiales > Akkermansiaceae > Luteolibacter. The sequence continues at coordinate 3,690 of JBILFE010000412.1, forward strand.
TCACTCACCGCGCAGCCACTGACCCTGCTGCGCATCACATCCTGATCGCTATCAAACAAGGCCAGCATGCGTGCAAAATTAGACGGAGCGCCCACGTCCATCGCGTTGGAAAGCGTGGCCATGCTCGTACGCGGCGCGTATGGCATCCCGGCCAGGTATTGGCTCAGCACGTCATTGCGATTGTTGGCGGCGATGAAGTGGTCGACCTTCAGACCCAGCCGCGCCGCCAGCAATCCGGCTGTTAGATTGCCCAAATTCCCCGACGGTACCACGAACACCGGCGCCACTCCCTGCGGCAGAAAACGGGCACTATGAATATAGTAGAAAATCTGTGGCACCAGCCGTGAGATGTTGATCGAGTTGGCCGAGGTGAGTTGCAGGCGCGCTGGCAGGTCCGGGTTCAGCAACGCCGCCTTGACCAGGCGTTGGCAATCATCGAAGGTGCCATCGACTTCCAGCGCGGTGATATTGCCGCCGAGGGTGGTGAGTTGTTTTTCCTGCAGACCGCTGACCTTGCCGCGCGGATACAGGATGACCACCCGGATGCCCGGAACATCATG
>JBILFE010000413.1:0-4243 GCA_044351705.1 Luteolibacter sp.
TACTCCGAGGATCTCAATCACGGCCAAATCTACGGCGCGGTGCGTGTGATCAATCCATTCATCGATTGATCACAGCTCGATACTCCTCTGGCAAGAGCAGCGGGGTGTGGTTGCGTGTCTTGTTGCCCACGCTCCCTGGATTACAGCCGGGACGGCAGCTTTCCCGCCATGCCCTTTATTCAAATTCCTGCATCGACGTCGCGCTGTTTTTGTCCTATGTTGGCCGCGTGCTCCACGATCCTGGTCATTACGAAGCGCCGGCACCAGCCGCGCCAATTATCCTCAACGACGCCGACAAAACGGTGCTGCGTCGGCTCGCCGCAGCGCTCGCTGACATCGCCGCCTTGCCGGTGCATAAGGAAAAGGCGGAGTTGTGGCGGCGTCTCAACGACCGCCAAGCGGTCCGCCCAATGGTGTGGATCAACGAGATTCCCTGGCACGAGATGGACGTCGATGGCGAGCTGACCTTGCAGACGCGCCATCCGTTCGCGCAGGACCAGGAACGGGAGATGCGCCGCACGCTTTACCAATGGCGGCACATGCCCTGCGACATGATCGTCAGCGATTTCATCGCCTGCCCGCTGGCGATCCACAGCACCGACTTCGGCATCATCGAGGACGTCGACATCGTCCGCACCGATGCCGCCAGCGACATCGTCTCCCGCCATTTCCACAAGCAAATCCACGACTTCGCCGACCTCGACAAGATCGAGATGCCGGTGCTCACCCACAACACGCAGGCCACCGAGTTCCGTTACCAGGCGATGTGCGACCTCTACAGCGACATCATGCCGGTTAGAAAAACCGGCCAGTCCCACATCTGGTTCACGCCCTGGGACTATCTGATTCGCTGGTGGGGCATCGAGGACGCGATGCTCGACATGGTGGACCGGCCCGACCTCGTGCATGCCGGCGTCGAGCGGATGGTCGACGCCTGGATGGTCGAGCTCGACCAATTCGTGGCACTCAACGCGCTGGAGCTTGACTCTAACAACACGCGCATCGGCTCCGGCGGCTATGGCCATGTCTCTGATCTGCCCGGCAGCGATTTCGATCCGGCTCATGTCATGCCACGCAACATGTGGGGCTGCTCGAACGCGCAGATTTTCTCCGAGGTGTCGCCGGACATGCACTGGGAGTTTGCCATCCAACACGACCTGCGCTGGCTGAGCCGCTGGGGGTTGAACTACTATGGTTGCTGTGAACCGCTCGACGGCAAGGCCGACTTGTTGAAACAAATCCCCAACCTCCGCAAGGTATCCGTCACGCCGTGGTGCAAGACCGCGCGCGCCGTCGAGACCCTCGGGCCGCACTGGGTGATGAGCCGCAAGCCCAATCCCGCCATCCTCGCCGAGGATGTCTGGCATCCGGAGCGCGCCCGCCATGCCTTGCGCGATTTCCTCGAGCAAGCGCGCGGTTGTGACGTCGAGTTGATCATGAAGGACATCTCCACCGTCCGCCATCAGCCGCAGCGCCTGTGGCAATGGGCCGCCATCGCCATGCAGGAAGCCGGGGGGTGAGGGCGCTGCGCGCCCGTTATCAGTTATTGGTTATTGGTTGTACGAAGAGCCCTCACTCCGCTGCCTCACGCAGCTTCCTGCCGTCGCGGATGGCGGCGCGGTTGGAGGCTTCCACCTGCATGCGCTGGCGGTAGAAATCCTCGCGCTGTTGGTCCTTGGCGCAGGGCGTGAAGTCGAGCGTGTCACCCCGCGGGCGCTGGGCCAGGGCATCCTTGCCGGCTTGCAGGATGGATAGAGCCTCCTGGTATTGCGGCGAATTTTTATCGAGCTTGGCGAGGGCGGGCGAAAGCTCCGGCCGGTCGAAGCTGAGCCACGGTCCGTTGCTGGAGGCGAAGTTGTCCTGCGCGCAATTCACGCCGGTTAGACGGCTGAGTTGGGCCAACTGGCCGCCGGTTAGGGGCGAGCGGCCGGCGGGGTTGTTCGGATAGGCGCTGTCGTAGGTCGGGTAATAGGGCGCGTTGATATCGATCCATGTGACGATGCGATTCACACTTTCCTTGTCCAGTTTGAGCTTGTCGGGGCCTGGCCCCTTGTCAGGGGCGTGGCCTTCGACGAGGATTTTCACCAGCGGGCTGGCATGCGATCCCCATGAATACGGTTGCTGGATGCCGGCCGGTCCCGCACCGATGGTCTTGATGATTTTCTTGCGCCACAACTCGGTGTAGGCGGCATTGAAAAACGGATCGCGGTCACCCGCGAGCAAGAGTTTTTTACCGGCGGGTTTGTCGAAGTCATGGCATTTGACGCAATGCTTGTCGAACACCGGCTGCACCTCGGCCATGAAGCTGAACGAACGCGTCGGCCCATACCATGGCTCAAGCGTGCTGGGCTCGCGCTGCAACGCCATTGCCGGCACCAGGGACGGCGGCGGCGCGGCCAGGCGGTTGTCATGGCATCCGACGCAGCCGGTCTTTTCGCCCGACTGGGCCACCGTGCCGCTGCGCATCGATTGGATCATCATGTCGTTCTCATCAAGCAGTTGGAAAAAGATGAAGGTGTCCGCCGGCACCTTGAAATACGCGCTGCCATCGGCCTCCACCGGCACCGTGCCTAGGATCCGCTTGGCGGTGAAGTCATGCCAGTTCATGCCCGGTGCCTGGAAGCCCTGGCCATACCATTTGCCATCGGTCCAGGCGCGCTTTTCGGGTGACTCGACGACGCGGAGTTTCTTCACCGACCCGCGCTTGACGCCGAGCATGTGGGTGCCCTGATAGACATCGGTCACATACATCAAGCCGCTGGCATTGTTGTAATCACGCCGCACGGGCGTGACCGGCGGGCGCGGCGAGGTGGCCAGCGGCATGGCGCTGAAGCAGCCGGGGGCCTCGCTGTGGACCAACAGCTCGTTGCCGAACACATCGAGCAGATAGATGCCCAGGCCGTTTTGCGGGCCGCTGCGCGAGCACAGGAAATACTTGCTGCTCAGCGGCCACGGGTCCTCATACTTGGGATTGACGCGGCCGAGGCGGTCGCAATCAAATCGATCACTATCCCTGAGGCTGGCGCGCACGCCGGCCGGCCAGGTGCGGAGGATGGCGGCGTTGCGGTCGGTGTCGATGTTAGGGTCGATGATTGCCAGTGCGCCCCACATGTTCCCGTGATGGGTGCTGAGGATGCAGAGCATTTGCCAGGTGTCCGGGATGAGGCGCGGGTAATACACCGCCGCGGGGTCGGCCTTGTTGTTGCCCCACAGGATTGATTGTTGGGTGCCATCGGGATTGACCGTCCAGAACCCGTGGGCGTCGCCGAAATTCCGGTCCACGTATTCCCAGCGCTTATACACGATGCGGCCGTCGGGCATCAGTGCGGCCTGGTTCTCAAACAAGGTGCTCTTGGTGATCTGGATGATGTTGGAGCCGTCGCCGTCCATGCGGAAGAGGTTGGCCCCGATGTCCTGGCTGCACATGTTGAACTTCGGCTCACGGGTGGAGGAAAAAACAATGCCGCCGTCTGGCAGATAGATCGGGTCAAAATCGCTGACGCCCGGCGCGAAGGTGAGTTGTTTGAGGCCGGTGCCGTCGGCGTTGATCTCGAAGATATGCAAATTCTCCTTGGTGGTGCGACGCATGGCGAAGAGGATTTTGGTGGCGTCGAAGTGGACACAGGGGCTGCGCACGGTGCCTTGCGGGGTTTCAACCAGCGTGCGGATGGCACCGGTGGCGATATCCAACACCTTGAGCGCGCCGCCGGGGGCGAACTTGCCGTCGGTGGCCTCGCCAACCTGGGACAAGGTGTCGATGGCGTGATAGACCGCCGCATATTGGGGCCGCGCCACGAACACAAGCGGTTGGCCGCACACCAGCGGATTGGCTAACAACGCCCGCCGTTGCAGGTCGGCGAGTTTTACGGTCAACTCGGTTTTGTCCGCCGCATCATCGGCGGCGAGTTTTTGCAGTGCATCGAGTTCCTTCAGAAACGCCGGCCCGCCAGGGTAACGCGCGCCAAAAGTCGCTATCAAATCCTCCACCGCCAGGCGCAGCGCATCGAGTGGCACCGCACTGCCAGCGCCAAGCTGTGGTGTTAGAACCCGTTTGCGTTTGGCGAAGTGTTCGGTGCTGGCTGCGGCGTCGAGGTGTCCGCTGGCGACGACGTCATCCAGGGTGATGTGGCCCCAGCCGCTGTTGTTGCCATCGACAACCCGCATGAAAACCTTTTGTCCCACCAGTTGCGGCAAATTCCATTGCACGCGGGACATCACTTCGCTGTTCGCGCCGCGGGCCTGG
>JBILFE010000705.1:0-2559 GCA_044351705.1 Luteolibacter sp.
AACTACGATGATGACTTGCTGGAAGCGGATACCAAGCGGCCATGGCCGACCAAGCAGCGCATCTGCTCGCGGCATGGCCATCTATCCAACACGCAGGTGGTGGACTTGGTGCGGGAAATCGCCCACCCGGCGCTGGTACGGGTGGTATTGGGCCATCTCAGCTCGGATTGCAACATGCCGCAACTGGCGCTCAAATTGCTGCGGGATTGCCTGACAAGCCTGGGCCACCGCCACACCGAAATCGACTGTGCCTGCCCGCACGCGCCAAGCGCCTGGTATGCGCTCTGAAAGCATGCCCGCCTCACAAGTCCTGCTCGATGGCTTTGAGTGTTAGAAACCATTCCTTCCAGCGTCTCTGGCGGGGCTCGATGCCCTGCTTTTCGGTTGCCAGATGCCTGCGGATGGCACCGAGGGAATCCACATAGTCTTGGAACACGATGCGCAGGGCTTCCTCATAATCCAAACGCAGGGTGTTGGCATAAGCGCCACAGGTGTCCAGCAGACGTTCCTTGAAATCGGCCACCAGAGACCTGCGGGTGAGCCAGCCGATGAGCATGCCGGCCAGGCCAAACACCAGCGATAACCCACACAATATCCACGGCGCCCAGGGCACCAGCAGCGCGCCACAGGTGGCACCGGCAGCCAGCAACAAGAGCATCATGAAAGTGAATGATTTCAACGCCACGTTCCTGCGGCGGATGTCCTTGCCTAACTGGTTGCGCACTTTCAAATTACCGATGCCCTGGCTCGCCGCACGCCCCAGACGCTGCACAAAGCGGCGTCTGGCCACGGCCAGGATTTCATCCACCTCAAGCGGGTCGCCCAATTCCACGCCCATCACCCGCCGCACGCGTTCTTCCAGTTCGAGCCAGTGGTTGCGGCAGACCGCCACCACCTGCTCGCCGTCGGCTTCCGCCACAGCTTCCACCGTCGCCTGCAAGCGTCCAATGAAAACCGCCTCCACTTCCTGGCTGGTGCGGTCACCGACAAACAAACGGAAAACCGATGGCAGCAGCGCCAGGCGCTTGCCAAGCAGCTTGGCCACCCCCGCAGACTCGGATTGGAAAACTTGCGCAACACCGGCCAGATGACTCGGCAAACGCCGCAGCAACTGCTCACGCATGGCATCGATTTCGCTCTCGATGTCCTCCAGGAAGTTCCCTTGAAAATAGATTCTACGGGTGTGATTCTCAATCTGGTCATCGACGCTGCGCAAGGCGGCGGCGGCCTGTACCCGCCACGTTTCTAACAATCGATTGCGGGATGGCGACTCATAAATGCACTTGGAAATGAAGCTTTCCAAGGCAGGGAACCCGCTATCAGCGAATTGTTTGCTGGCAAATGGGATGGCGAGTTTGGCCTCACAGGCGAGCTTGCCGGACACCGCAAACAACGGCGGCACAAAGCCGATGCGATTGAGGGCGAGATCGCGCAGGTGTCCCAGAATCACCTCAATATCTGCGGCGGCGCATTGGTCGATTTGCTGCACGACAAAAGCCACCTTGGCGAGTGACTCCGCAGACAAGCGCGCAATGAAGTTCCAAGTGGCCGCGCCCCAGGGATTGGAGGCCGCAAACACGAATATAATGAGATCGGCAGTAGGCAGGAATCGCTCGATAGCGGGAAGATGACCGGTGAGGGCGGCATTGATGCCGGGGGTGTCAATGAAGTTGAAATCGCGCAGAAAATCCACCGGATGCAGGCGTTCTTCGAGCATGGGGGCGGTTTGCAGCTCACGGACGCTGTCGCCGTATCGATACCACGTCACCTGTTTGGTTTCCGGCAGCTTGCTGACCCGGCAAAACTCGCGGCCGAACAAGCCGTTGATCAAGGTGGATTTGCCGGCGTTGACGTCCCCGCAAACCGTGAACAGAAACGGTTGGCATGCCCCCTTGGCCAACTCCGCAAGCGGCAGTTGCTCACTAACGTCCAGACCAATTTCAGCAGCGAGTGCCGCGATGCCCGTCATCACCTCCGACAAGCGTTCGCGCGTCGCGAAGTAGCGCTCACCGAACATGCTATGATTGAGAGAACAAGTGGTTAGGGTGCCGGGGGTTGAACTGCGGCAGTGGCGGCAAGCGCCTCGCCATTCATCGCCAATAACTGGGAGACCGTGACAAACTTGAACCCGCGCTGCAACAAGCCATCCAACGTGGCTGGCATCGCATCGACGGTTTGCGCATGCAAATCATGGGCCAGAATGATGCTGCCGGCAGTGGTGCGGGTGACAATGCGCGAACAGACCGCGCCGGCACCCGGGCGTTTCCAATCCAGCGGATCAACCGACCACAGGATGATCGGGTAACCGAATTCCGCATTCACCCACTCACGTTGGCGTGGCAACATCCCGCCATAAGGCGGACGCAGGGTGCGGGGTTGAACTCCGGCGGCGCGGGCGATGGCATCCCGGCAGCGCGCCAAGTCGTCTCGCACTGCCGTGTCGCTCAATTTTGAGAGCAGGCGGTGGGTGTAGCTGTGATTGCCGATTTCGTGACCTTCCGCCACCACCCGGCGCACGACCTGCGGGTAGAGATCCACGTTGCTTCCGACCATGTAGAA
>JBILFE010000414.1:0-4222 GCA_044351705.1 Luteolibacter sp.
GCAGTTGCCCGACGGTTACGGAATGGGTAGCAGCACGCTTGCCACATGGATTCAGAAGAATCTCGACGAGGACGCCCAGACACCGCAGGCCGCCAAGGATCAGAAAGCTGACGCTGCCGCAAACACCGAGGAAATCCGACAGGTTGAAAAGAAGATCGCCGACATGGAGGACTTTGCGAAACGGGCACGCTTCACCGCAGAGGGCCTCAAGAAATATAAGGAAGAACTGGCGGCATTGCGGGAACGGTTAAAAACACTCAAAGGCGAGTCCGGGTCCGCCCCCAAGTAAACGCTCGCCGGGTAGCCGATAAGCTTGTTGTGCGTGGTAGCAGCCGTGGTGTTCATGCATGATGTATAGCCGACAACGGCCGGGTGCCATGGAATATTTCGCGGTGGACTGCTGAAGCGAACCTTGCCTTCGCGCGGAGTCCGTGCATCGTTATGGCTGCCGTTGATGAAACCCGCCTTGCTTGAAAAAATCCGTATCGGGCTGCGGGTCCGCTTGAACCGGCTTGCCAAGGCTGCCTGTGACGCTCATGCGGCGGCCACCGATCCGGGAAGTAAAGCCGAGGGCAAATACGACACCCGCAGCCTGGAAGCCACATATCTGGCGGCTGGCCAGGCCCGGCAGGTCGATGAACTCGCAGAAGCCGTGCGGATTTTCGAGACCCTTGCCTGCCTGCCTGAATTTGCGATGGAGGATCCCATTGACGCTGGCGCGCTGGTGGAAATCGAGTTGCACGGTGAATCATGCCACATGCTTCTCGTCCCTGCCGCAGGTGGCATGGTCATCGAGGAGCAGGGGTTGGAGATCACCCTGCTCACTCCCGCCAGCGAACTCTATCGAAAGCTCCTCGGGATGCGTGTGGGCGAATCTTTGGAAGACCCCGCGCTGCTGGTGACCGAGGTGAGTTGAAGCCGCGTGATGAAACACGCTGGTGAAGCCATTACGACTCCGGGAAGGGGGCACACGCTTGGGAGATTTTTCTTGTCGGACGCTTCCCGAGGAGGTTCGCTCGGCGTGCTCAGAGAGACAACAACATGATTCAGCCATTAAGAGCAGATCCGGGTTTCAGTCCATGCCAAGTTGACGATGGCGACGAACTGTTCCCCAATGGCATCTTTGTGTTCAATGTGAGCAAAATACTGGAGTATCTTGAAAAGAAACCCACGGATGTTGAACTTGTGAAAATCGCCGTGCGCCAGCTTGAACAAGGCTTCTCGTCGCTGAATGAATCTCATATAGACTCGGTTGAAAATCTCCTGCCCCAATCCATCCTGCTGCCAGCACTTGATGCATAAAAGTTGATTATGGACGCCACATTCTGGAATGACCGTTACGCTGTTGCCGATCATGTTTATGGCACGGAACCCAATGCGTTCGTGGCGGAGGTCGCACGACACATTCCCGCCGGACCGGTGTTGTGCCTGGCCGAAGGCGAGGGACGCAACGCGGTCTATCTCGCCACGTTGGGCCACAGTGTCACCGCCGTGGACCAATCGGAGGTGGGTCTGGCCAAGGCCCGTCGCCTTGCAGACACCCGAGGTGTGGAGATCACAACAGTGACCGCTGATCTGAGCAATTACGACATCGCGGTCGGTGCCTGGGCTGGAATCATCGCCACCTTTGCGCACCTGCCGCCAGACGTGCGTCGCAGGATTCACCGGGAGGTGGCGGCGGGCCTGATGCCCGGAGGTGTGTTCATTCTCGAAGCATATACGTCGGCGCAACTGGCATTTGACACCGGCGGCCCTAAAGTTCCCGAGCTGCTCATGACCTTGGCCGAATTGCGACGGGAATTGTCCGGTCTCGAATTTGAGATCGCGCAGGAGTTGGAACGTAACGTGACGGAAGGTGCCTACCACACTGGTCGGGGTGCCGTTGTGCAGATTCTCGCCAGGCGGCTGTGACTTTGTCGTTGCAGCCCCCGCTCAGTCCCTTGAGAATGACAGGCAGGGATACGCATCCATGGCATTCCATCGAAAACAGCTAAAAAGGCTTGGCGCGGTCGCCAATAACAGCTAGACGCAACTGGAGTGAATACATTCATCAATCCCGACATGTCCTCAATCATCGTCGAGGCCAGCCGCAAGGAACTCCAGAACGACAAAAAGGCCACCGCCGAGTTCAAACAGAAAATTCAGGAGGCCCAGAAGGCGCTCAAGTAATCCCCCCGGTTCCCGCGACCTCTGGTCCGGCCACCTGCTCTTGCAACGGCCTTCACCACCAAAGCTAACTTCTAACATTCATGATCCACCGCACATGGCTATTTACCGCGGTAGCCGCACTGTCCATCTTCGCCATGCCTCACCGGACTCAGGCCGAAACACCCGAGGGCTGGAAGGCATTCAAAGGCGCATTTTTTGAGGTTGGCGTCCCTCCGGGCTTCATTGCCAAACCCGTCACATCGAATGGCCAGGTCAACACCGTCCACCTTGTAAACAAGGCTCTCAGCGCCGAGTTCATGGTGTTTTCTCCACAGTGGGACGGCGAGGCTCCATTCAAGAAGGCGACGGATAACGAGAAACTGGTATCTCGCGAAGTGACGAAGGAAGCCAAGACATCCACCGAGGACATTACCATCGAGGCAAAAGACGGAAGCTACACCCGTTTCGTCGTGTCCCAGACATTTGGGAATGATGCGAACGGTTCTCATACCAACAAGACCTTCGGCATCAAGGTTGCCAACATGGAGTCCTACCGGAAGATCAAAACTCTCTACTTGCAGTGGAAAAAGACCCTCGTGCAATTTGGCGACTGACCCGGCCTCACAATGCGCCTGTCACTTCCGGCCACCCCCTAAGCGCCTTTTCCATCCCGACATGCGGAATGCCCACCTCCGTGAACTCAGGCCCCGCTATTGAATATCCCAATTTCGCGTAGAAACCGACCGCAGTCAGGCGTGCGTGTAGCACCAGATGCAGGCATCCTTGCCGCGCAAGATGCATTTCAATTCCACCCGTGGGGTGCGTCCTTGCCATCCACCGCATTGAGCAGGATGCGCAACGCCCCGCCTGATATAAAAATGGGCCTGTTCTGCGATGTGTATACGTGCGCGAGGCACCGCATGCGTCCGGCAGAGGATGCAAGTGATCGCGACGAACCGTTGCAATCAACTGTCGCAATCACCTTGCGGCAACGTAGCGTCGCCGTTAACATCTTATGACCATGACTCCCAACAATCCTTCCCTCCCCGTCACGCACGACACGGCTCTCCGGCGCTTTGAGGTGCTTGCGGATGGTGTGCTTGCTTTCCTCAGCTACACCCGCGAGGGTGCCGCGGTCGTCATGGACCACACGTATGTCCCGGATGCATTCCGGGGGCGTGGCGTGGGTGCCGCTCTTGTGCGCGCGGCGCTGGACGAGGCACGGCGCCAGAACTGGTCGATTGTCCCCCGTTGTTCATTTGTCGCCGCATTCATCGAGCGCAACCCCGAGTATGCGGACCTTGTGGACCACCACGTGGGTCACCTTTGCGGCCGCGCTCAACTTCGCCCTCTGGCGCCTCAACCCGGCATGAGCCAGCCTGTCGCCCGCTCCCATTGAGCCACCTCCCCCCGACCGCATGTCCACCCTCTTCCGCATTTTCCGGCATACCTTCCGCTTTCCGTTCCAAAGCGGCCTGTCGTTGCTGATGGCGGTTGTGTGCACATCACTGGTGCTGGTGCTGCCCGGCATCACCCTGCAGTTTGTTGACGTCATCATCAAACAACACCGCCCGGACCTCATCCTGCCCACGGCAGCCATCGGCATCGGGGCCATCTTCTGCCGCCAGTTGCTCATCACCCTGCGTTCCTACTTCAACAACGCGCTCGAACTCAAGCTCACCCACCTCGTCCGCGTCGAACTCTACGGGAAACTCCAACGCCTGCCGGTGAAGTGGTTCGACTCCAACTCGTCGGGTGAAATCATGTCCCGCGTCGCGGAAGACGTCCCGACGATGGACCGCGTCATCATCGAGGCGACCGATCAGGCCCTCGCCGCCGTCCTGCAATTTCTCATCATCGTCGGCTACATGCTGTATCACTCATGGCAGCTCACGCTCATCACGTTGCTGCCGCTCCCTTTCATCGGCCTGCTCACGGCCTGGTGGACCCGCCGTGCCGAACCCAAGTGGCGCGAGTCGTCGGAAGCCTCGTCCGCCCTCAATGCCGTGCTCCATGACAATCTATCAGGCATCCGCCAGATCAAAGCCTACACCGTCGAGCCGAAGGCGCTCGA
>JBILFE010000478.1:0-3737 GCA_044351705.1 Luteolibacter sp.
AAACAAATTTGAGCCGATCGAGCCTCGCCCGGGCGTCCCCCGTGCATGCGCTGCTGGGACATCCTGCGGTCCGATCGGACCGCAGGATGTCCCGCGCTCGCGTTGGCTGAAGCCCGTGACTACGTTGAGCCGGAAGAACAGGCTGAAGCCCGTGACTGCGTTGAGATTTCAGATAAGAATTCTTGGCAAAACGGGACGGAAAGCTAGCTTATGGCCGTAGGCCGCGATGATGAAAGCCCTCCAGCGACCCGGCATCCGGGGTGTCTGCAGCCAATTCACCATCCCAGCATTCCAGCATTTCAACTATCAACTTCACCATGCGCAATCTGCATCTCTTCGGCTTGACAAGCACCCTCTGGCTGACCGGCATTTCCCCACTTGCGGCCCAGTCCGACGCGAAACCCCCGATAATCGTCCCGATCACACAAGGCGAGGGGCATCGCATGCTCGTCGGCGGCAACGGAACCGCCCGCATCGCGGTGATTGATTTGAAGGGCGGCCTTGAGTGGTTGCTGCGGGTGACCGATGACTGCAACGACGCCTGTCTGACCCACGACGGCCATATTCTCTACACCTACACCCGCGGCGCGAAAATGGTGACCCGGCAAGGCGAACCGGTCTGGCAGTACCGGACATGCGATGCGCCGGAGGGAGGTGAGATCCATTCGGCACAGCCGCTGCCGAACGGCAACGTCGTGGTTGCCAAAAGCGGCAGCCCGCCACGCATTCTTGAGATCGACCGCCAGGGAAACATCATCGCCAACATCGTCGTCAACACCAAGATCACCAATCCCCACGCCACCTTCCGGCAGGTCCGCAAGACCCCTGAAGGGACCTATCTTTACGGCCTGATGGCGGCAACGGCCGACGGCGAAAACAAGAAACTTTACGAGGTCGATGGCACGGGCAAGTTGCTGCGGACATTTCCGGTGTCGCGCCATGCGTTCGTGGGCATCAGGCTGGCCGACGGTAACACGTTGGTTTCCGGCGGTGATGGCCACGAGATCATCGAGTTTGACAAGGATGCCAAGGAGGTTTGGAAGATCAGCGAAAACGAACTGCCGGAGCGGCCATTGCGATTTGTTTCCGGCCTGCAGCGTCTGCCTAACGGCAACACCGTGTTCGTCAACTGGCAACCGGGCGGCCGCGGCGTGCCACGCTACCCGCAGATCACGGAGATCACCCGTGACAAGAAAATCGTTTGGGAATACATGAACTATGCCCAACTCAACATGCTTTCGACGGTGCAAATCATTGACGATAACATTCTCAAGGCCGGCCCGGCTTGGCGCTGACACGCGGGTTGCGCCGCTCCACTTCACCCCGTACCAACATCCCACTCATTTGAAAAACATGATGCGTCTCCCATTGACCGGCCTGCTGACATGCTTGCTGTCGGCTTCCTTCAGCATAGGCTGCGCGGACCTTGCCCGCGCCGACAGCGACGCCGACGTCGTCACCCAACAAGACTTCGACACGCTGTGGAACTTCAAGGAGATGTTTGTCTGCCCGAAGCAGGTCACTTGGGGCGAGAAAAAGCCCATCACCCGCGACTTCTATCGGGTTAGAGGCATTTCATTTTCCGATCCGCTGACGTCCAATCCGCTGCAGGGATACGTCCAGGATTTGTATTTCGACGGCGTGACCTACCGCGGCAAGCCGACGCGTGTCTTTGCCCGTTACGCGCGGCCTGACGGCAAAGGTCCGTTTCCGGCCATGCTTTTGATTCACGGCGGCGGGGGCACCGCGATTCCAGAGTGGGCCGAGCATTGGGCGCGGCGTGGGTACGCCGCATTGGTGTTCGACCTCAAGGGCTGCGGGCCCGACGGCGAGCGGATGCCCGATGGTCTGCCCAGCCTCGAGGACAACACGATCTTCGGCGCACCCGCCGATGCCACCGATGGCACCGAGTCCCAGGAGTTCGGCTTCATCTCGCTGAGTGCCCTGCGGCCGGGTGCGCCTGCCGACACGACAGCCGACGCCAAGCGCAAGCGTGATCCGCGCGACATCTGGGGATACCAGGCGATCGCGGCGATCGTGCGCGGTCACGCGCTGCTAGAATCGTTCCCGGACATCGACAAGGAGCGCATCGGCGCCACGGGCATCAGTTGGGGCGGTTACCTGAGCTGTATCATCGCCGGGTTCGACCCGCGGCTCAAAGTGGTGGTGCCGGTCTTTGGCTGCGGATTCTATCAGGAGCATGGCGCATGGGAGGGGCTCTTGAATCAGAAGATGACCAAGAAGAACATGCAGAAATGGGTGGCCCTGTACGATCCCTCAAGCCACATGAAGCATGCGCGCTGCGCGATGATGTTTGCCAATGGCATCAACGATTCCCACTTCCCGCTCAACACCCTGAAAAAGACCGCGCTGCAGAGCCAAGGCCCGGTGGCCATGTGCCTGATCCTCCACATCATCCACCAACACCGCTGGGACATCCGCGAGGTCGAGCCCTATGTCGATAGCATCATCGATTGCGGCACCCCGTTCTTGAAAATCAGCCGCATCAAACGTGACAATCTAACCATCAGTGCAACGTACTCCGGGCCGGTCGATGCCAATCGCGCGGCCTTGGTCTACACCTGCGACAGCGGCCCGTGGCGGCCGCGGGTGTGGGACAGCATGCCAGCCGTGCTCGACACCACCACCCACACGCTCCGCGCGGACCTGCCGCAGGACAAGAAAATCACCGCCTACTTCCTGACACTGACCGACGAACGCAATTTCACGCTCAGCACGATGCACGAAGAAAACGCCCCGTAGCGCCGGCTAGCGCTGACGTCTCCCAAGGTGGTACTGGGGACAATCCTAACTGCCTGTACTCCGGCCCGGTGCTTCGCGAAACCGCGGTGTGGCATGGTCCCGGGGTGCAGGACAAAAAAGTTAGTGGTCGGGTGCGTTGTGGCTTTACGGGATTCTGAACGGTGGCTTCGCCTCAGGCAGGGACCGTTCTCCGAACGGTCCGGTTGGCAGCGTGGCACCCACCCGGAACGCACCGCGCTTCCAAGAACCTTGACCCGCCATCCGCCGGACCTTTCGGAGAAAGGTCCCTGCCTTGGCTTCGCGCTTGAACATGGACTTTAACTTTTTTGTCCGGCACCCGGGGCATAACCGATAGAAGGAATGTCTGGTCATTGGGTTCGGTTTGTGACAGGGGACGGTCAGCAACTTCATTCTGCCAATGACTCTCGTGCCAATCGTTTTTCGAACCCGGACATGCATGGCCGCCATGCGGAAAATCCTCGTCGCCATTGGGGTGGGTGTTGGCCTTGGCCACTCCTGCCCGGCGGCGAGTTCGATCCAAAATTTTAGCGCAGCCAGCAATGATCGGTTTGCGAACCAAGCGGCCTTCATTGGCGGCGGGTTGGATTGGTCCGGGGTCGGACGCAGCAGCGATGGTCGCTGGGCAACGATGCTCACGCCCACCGTTTTCCTGAGCGCAAACCATTATCATCCGGGCGTCGGCAGCTCGCTGTCGTTTTATCCGGGCAATGATCCCAGCGCTGCCGCGGCCACCCGCATGGTCACCGGCGGACAACGCATCGGCACCAGCGACTTGTGGGTGGGGTTTCTCAACACGGCATTGCCAACCGCCATTGCCGGCTATGATTTTTCGCGGGTGGCGGTGACGGAGGCGAATTTCGCCAGTTCGGCGCTTTACGACCAATTTGTCTTCATGGGGGGTGTCACGCCGACCGCGACCGGTTATGGAGCGGTGTCGGCGACGGTGCAGACCG
>JBILFE010000415.1:0-4208 GCA_044351705.1 Luteolibacter sp.
GGCTTGATCAAGCAGATGCTCGATTTCCTCGCGCTCAAGCGACACAATATCCAACAGATCTTTATGTGGCATGCGGAATCGGGGTCAGGTAGTGGAGAACTGCAAAAACAGAGGCGATAAACACAATAATGGCCATGAAAGCGGCATGATGGCGCGACAGCGACAGCTTGTAACCAATGTACCCGGCGATGGGTAGGGACGCCAAGGTGCCGCCTACCAATAAATGATAACCGCTGCTGAATGATGCGCCCAGGGTATACGAGCCGGTCAAAAGAGAAACCCAATCTAACAAAGCAGGGGCGGCCGCGCCACCGATGGCCAGGATATACCCGCAGGCAAGGAGTGCCGGATGCGCGGCTTTAGGCGGCTGATAGCCCCCCTGAGACAAAACGGCGAGTGCATCCCGGCGCCGCACCTCCGCCAATTCCTCTTCGCTATGGCGGCGGACAGGGAGTTTGCCCGCGGCCACCACCGGATCGGGCGCCGGTGCAGGACCCGGCGCCGCCGCATACTCGGCGCGTTTCAACGAGCGCACCGGCCGGCCTTGAGGAACCACGACGACGACCGCCGGTACTGGCGGCGACCCTGACACCTCGTGGAGTGAGGGGCCATTGTCGGGCTCCGCTGCGAGACGCGGCGCATGGGTCGCTGCTGCCGGCCTCTCCGTCGGGCCTGCCACGCCACGGATGCCAAGGCTTTCCCTGAGGCTCAGGATCTCGTCGAGTGATTTCTTGCGCTGCGGAAGGGAGTTCATCGGTGGTCTTTCTCGACGATGCAAACTTGGTCAACACCATCCGTCTTTTCCAGGGAAACCAACACATGGTCGAGGCGCTGGGTGCCGAGGGTGATGCCGGTGTAATCCGGTTGGATCGGCATTTCGCGATGCCCGCGGTCAATGAGCACCGCGAGTTCCACTTTGGCGGGCCGGCCATAGTCGGAGAGCGCATCCAGCGCGGCGCGCACCGTGCGCCCGGTGAACAACACATCATCCACAAGGATCACATGCGCCCCTTCTATCCGGAATGATATATCGGATTCCTGCAGCGTCGGGTTTTCATGCAGATGCTCGAAATCGTCGCGATAGAGCGATATATCAAGCACCCCGAAGTTGAGCTCGCGGTCGTCTTCGGCCAGGAGGGTGAGCACCCGTTCCGCCACCTCATCGCCGCGCCGGCGGATGCCGATAAGAGCGATGGGACCACCCGCGGTTTTTTCGCGGATGGCTGCCGCAAGCCGCTCCACGCCGGCGGCGATGTCTTCTGCGCTGAGAGTGACTGACATGGGAATGTGGGCGGGTGAAACAGTTAGGATGTTAGGTGAAATGCAGGATGCCGATATCGGTGCGGCGTTGGAGCCCGTCAAAGCGGATGAGATCGGCGGCGGCATGGGCTTGGGAAACGGCGGCGGCGCGCGTGGCGGCACCGGCCACCACGGCCAGCACCCGGCCACCGTGGGTCTCCCAGTCGCCGCCGGGGCGCTTGCGGGTGCCGGAGTGATAGACACGCACTTTGTTAGAAAGATCCAAGCCGGAAATGCGGTCGCCGTTGTGTGAGGATTCCGGGTATCCGGCGGAGGCGAGGATCACGCAGACGCTCCAGCCATCATCGAAGGCGAGCAGGTCAGCGGCGAGTTGCCCTTGCGCCCCGGCCAGACAGAACCCGGCCAAATCCCCGCGCACCAGCGGCATCACGGCCTGGCATTCGGGGTCGCCGAAACGGCAATTGTATTCGATGATTTGGGGTCCATCGGCGGTGAGCATGATCCCGAAGTAGAGGAACCCCCGGTAAGGCAGCCCTTCACGGCACAGGCCGGCCACGGTGGGGCAGACGATTTCCAACTCGATGCGCTCGAGCATTTCCTGCGCCACGAGCTGGCGGCTGGCCACCGCGCCCATGCCGCCGGTGTTAGGTCCGACATCGCCATCGCCGCTGCGCTTGTAGTCGCGGGCCGGGGTGAAAATGAGGTACTTGTCGTCAACGATGGCGGCAAAGACCGAGACTTCCGGCCCACTCAGGCACTGCTCAACCAACACCCGCCCGTCACCAAAACGGCGCTGGATGAAAACTTCTATCAGGAAAGCGCGGGCGGACGCCTCATCCGGACACACGGCGACGCCTTTGCCGGCGGCCAAGCCGTCAAACTTGAGCACGGTGGGATAGTCCCCGGCGATGGCAGTGATGGCCTCATCAAAGGTGCCGCAGGCGGTGGCGCGGGCGGTGGGAATGCCATTGCGGAGCAAAAAGTCTTTGGCAAATTCCTTGCTGGCTTCAAGTTGGGCGGATTCCTTGGGCGGCCCCCAACACGGGATGCCGGCCTGCACGCAAAGGTTGGCAAGGCCAGCACCTTTGACGAGGTAGCTTTCCTCCCCGGCCACGCACAGGTCGATGGCGTTGGCCTGCATCCACTCGACCAACGATTCCAAGCCAGCGGCAGCCACCGGTTTGGCCAGCTCGAAAATCGCATCACTACCGGGAAAACAAAACACCTCGGGAGCGCCCGGTGATTCCACCAATGCCCGCACCAGCGCATGTTCGCGCCCACCTTTGCCTACAACCAATATTCTCATCCGCGACTTTTATTGCGTAATCCGCGGTCCGACTCAAGCCGAAGTTCTGAAAACGTCTCGAATGACCCATGCGCCACCATGCGCCGGTTTCCCGCTTGCAGACGTCACGCAAACAAAGATGAAAAATTGCCGGGTGGGCGGGCGTATGGGGGTGGCGCACGCCGCGTGCCGCAGTAGCACGCTTTGTCCACAACCTCACCAAAAGATCGATATATATGTTAAACACCCTGAAATCACAGACAGGCAAATGGCTCGTCGCATGCGGCATGTCATTGGTGCCGATGCACGTCCAAGCATGGGAGCCCAACGCCAAGGATCTGGACGCCGCATGCCATGCCGGTGATTTCAGCGGGTATTTCGCCAACCTGTCCGGCTGGCTCAACCAGCAAGTCCCAGCCGATCCGGGCAAGATCTCAGACGCATCGCTGCAAGCGCTGCTCAAGGATACGGTTTTCACCCATTCCCTCAACCAACGCCAATTCATCGCCAAACTCGGGGCCGATAAAATCAGCGCCTTTGCCAAGGAGGATCCCGCCAACCCGCAATTCCTGGCCTCTCTGATGAAAGACACCGCGGTCTTGAATTTGCTGCTGGAAGCCACAGGCCCCACCACCATCCAGGCCAGAGACCAGAACGCCTACTCGCTTTCTACCGACGCCCTCAACATCTGGAAAAAAATCCTCGCCGCCGACCCGGATGCCAAAACCGGGATCTATCAGAAGCTGGCCATTGCCACCGCCATCGCCCCGCCCGGCAGCGGTGCACCCGGTGCCGGCCAGTCAAAGACCCGCATTGACCCGCTGGATCGCTACAACCATTTCAAGACCGCCCACCGCAACAAGGAATTGTTTCCGAGTTTCGACAACCTAACGGTTTTGGAGTTCACCAAGGTGGTCCAATCCGGTGCCTCCAATGAAGATCTGGCCTGGGCACGGGAAATGGTCAACACCTGGCGCCCCGATCTCAGGGTCCATGAGCAGGTGGTCGATTCAACCCGCGAGGTGTGGCGCAGAAACTCGCCCATCGACTTTGCCGGCAGCTACAAAAACGTGCTCGCCGGCGGCGGCAAATGTGGCCCCCGCTCGTCGTGGGCGGTGATGATTTGCCAGGCCTTCGGCATCCCTGCCATCGGCGTCGGCCAACCCGCGCATGCCTGCGCCGCCGCCAAATCCGCCTTCCCCGAAATCGAACCCCAACCCGGCAGCGCCTGGAAAGTCCACCAAGGCCGCGGCTGGGACGTGTCAAAACTCGAGGGCACCAACGGCCCGGGCTTCCTCGCCGCCATGGCCGAGCGCGCCCACCCGGCGGCATTCTCACAAATCGAACACCTGCGCTGGCTGGCTTCCTCACTCACCACCAAAGAAGCCGCCGACGCCGTCAGGACCGTGGCTAACAAAATCCGCGAAACCCTGCCGGCCACAGCTCCCAAAGCATCCAGCGCACCGCAAATAGACCCCAACGTCGAGGGCGTCGCCAAGGTCACGCCCTCGGGCACCGCCACAGCCGCCACCACCCCGGAAGCACCGTTCCAAGCGGTGCCAGGCACCATCCACATCGAGGCGGAATGCTTCACCAAAAGTTTCGCCGAGCCGACCTATCCGGCCGAACAAAAAGGCTGCGTCTATGTCCTGGATTGTTATAC